>JAOTWK010000465.1 GCA_029862935.1 Gemmatimonadota bacterium
GATTATGCGCTCGCCCTGTCGGCTGGCGGGGGGTTTCTCATCCAGCTTTCCGGCGGCAAACACCCGGTGATGCTCGATCTCTCCGCGCAATCGACGTACAACGGCGAGGTGGATTACCTGACGCGTGGCGATATCGTGGAGAACTTCGACGGCTCGCTCACGCTATTCCCGATCCGGAGCGAGGCAAATCTCGTGACGTTCCGGATGGGTGTGGCGATAGGATTGTAGACGGACAAACGACGCTGACGACTGAGAGAACATAGACGACGGAGCAGGCAAGTCGTCCATGTCGTCTCAGTCGTCAGAGTCGTCTACTTCCGAATCAGCTTCCCCAGATCCTTCAGGTCCTCCACCGCTCCTTGCGCTTCCTGCACGCGTGCGTTGAAGCTGTCGACTCTCGCCACGTACTCCTCTTGTGCCGTGTGATACGTGGCAGCCGCTGCGTTGTAGTCGTCGATACCGGTATTGTACCGGTCAACGGATTCGGTGTACTCGCCGTACACGTTGCTGGGAATGCCTCTTGGGTATCGCAGCTCGACAGAGGTGATCCAGTTCCGCAGGTCGATCAACGCTCGCTCGGAGCGTGCCAGTTGGGCTTCTTGGTCGGTGAGCGTCTGCTCGAGGCTATCCAGCTCGGCGCGTTCGTCTTCCAGCGTGGCTGCGAGGGACAGCAGTCTCCCGCGCTCCTGACTGACATTGCGTACCACGCCGCCAACCGTCACCGCGGCAATCGCGGCGCCAATCACGATGAAGATCAGGATCCCGAGTCTCGTGCGGCTCACGACGCACGTTTTCCCTTGCGCTCCGTAGTCTCTGTCAGGAACAGATCGATCTGCGGCGGTTCCAGCGGCAGGCCTAGGGACCGGAGCACCGATTCCACCCACCCTTCCCGATCGCCCGGGTCCAGTCGGAGACAGGGCACCCCAAACGCATCCAGCAACTCGTCGATGACACGATCGATTTCCTGCTGGAACGTGCCGCTCACATCTCGGGTCCCGTCGAAGGACGGCGCCTGGAGAATCGGAACCTTGAAGAGACCGTTGTACGTCTCGACCCATCGCGCCACCAACGCGTCGTACTCCCGTCTCCGTCCGACGCGGTGCACCAGATAGGCGTAGTTGTCCAACACGGAGCGGTCACAGATCACTGCGTGGAATGCCGAGCTCGCGGCAACTTCCTGGGCGATCTGCGTGTGCAGGATCCAGGCTTGGGCGTCGAGGGTCGTATCTTGGTTGATCGGGAGCGGGCAACTGCGCGCGACCTCCTTGACGATGTCGACGCTCATGTCGAGCCGCTTGAGTCGCGATGCGAGATCGAAGCAGAGGGTGGTCTTTCCGACGCCGTGCGTGCCGAGGAATGCGATCTTCACATGGACGGTCCTTCTATCGCTGGACTCGATTGAGCAGGAGGCACACGATGAGTAGAAGGTGCGGGCCCAGCCGCGACGTGGCAAGGAAGCGTCCTGAGGGCTTCCATCTTTGGTATCCCGCTCTACCTTGGTCGGAATGCCAACCACCCTGAACCCATGAGCGGATTCGCGAGACCTCCCGGAATCGGGAGGGCGGTGAGTCGAGTGACCGTGCTGCTCGTCATCACGATTTCAAGCGCGACCGCCTGCAGCCGACGACCGGACCACCGCACGCTCCCCGGGTGGAATGAGAGCTTCGCGCAGCTCGTCGAGCGTCTGTCAGAGCCGGGAGGATACTTCGACACTGACAACCTGATCTCCAACGAGCGTTCGTATCTCCACGTGATCGACGCGCTCGAGCAGCAGGGTGTCCGCGGCGGCGCGTACATCGGTGTGGGACCCGATCAGAATTTCTCCTACATCGCGGCCATCCAACCGGATATAGCATTCATCGTCGACATTCGGCGCGACAACATGCTACAGCACCTTATGTTCAAGGCGCTGTTCCATTTGTCCCGAAATCGCATCGAGTACTTGAGTCTGCTGCACGCGCGGCCGCTTCCCCAGCAACTGGAAGCCTGGAACGATCGGGCAATCGACGACCTCGTGACCTACATCGACACCGTGACGGTCGTGCCGGCCCGCGCAGCGCGCGCCTTCGTCCTCATCGACTCGACCATCGCCACATTCGGTGTCCCACTTGTCGACGCGGACCGCGAGACCATCGGGCGATTTCACTCGGCGTTCGCGCAGGAAGGGTTGGGGCTCAAGTTTCGAAGCTACGGGAGACGCGCGTTACCCCACTATCCCACCTTTCGGGACCTGTTGCTGGAAACGGATCTCGCCGGGCGCCACGCCAGTTACCTGGCTGATGAATCGTCGTTTCGTTTTGTGAAGTCGCTACAGGAGCGCGACCGCATCATCCCAGTGATAGGCGATCTCGCCGGTGACCACGCGCTGGCCGCGATTGCGGAGTTGCTCGCTGAGCGAGACCTTTCCGTCTCGGCGTTCTACACATCAAACGTCGAGTTCTATCTCATGCGGAACGGCGGGTTTGCACAATTCGCCGACAATGCCGCCCGACTCCCACACGACGAACGAAGCGTGTTCATTCGTAGTCTGTTCAATCGGACCTTCTGGTTCACGCATCCTCGATCAGTGCCAGGATACGCGAGCGTTCAGCTTCTGCAGTCCATGCAGGAGTTCACTGACACCATGAATGGCGCAGGGTACCGCTCGTACGAGGACCTCGTCATGGATGAAGCCTCGAGCGTCCGGCGCTAGATGCGACGGCACGCCACACCCATCTTTGAGATCACCTTCAACCGAGAGCCGTGATGGAAACGCAACCGTTCTTCAATGACTTGATTGGCGTTATGGCCGTCATCACGATGATCCCGGTCTTCTTCATCTGGTTGGAACGACGCACCAAGTGGAAGGTGTTCGACATCCTGCCCGCCATCATTTGGATCTTCCTGACACCGATCTTCCTGAGCAATCTCAACGTCATCCCCACCAACACGCCCATCTACACGACCTTCCGGTCCTTTGCGGTGCCGATGTTCGTCGTGCTGATGCTGTTGGACATCAACATTCGGCACACGATCCGGGTCGCCTGGCGCGGTGCGGGAGTGCTCGTGCTCGGCGCCATCGGGATCGTGATCGGCGCCGTGCTCTCGTTCTATCTGTTTCGGAGTGGCCTCCCGGAAGACACGTGGCGCGGCTACGGGGCGTTGGCGGGAAGTTGGATCGGTGGCACGGGAAATCTCGCTGCGGTTGCAGAGAGCCTCGACACGCCTAGCGAGATGGTGGGAATGGTGGTGCTCGTCGACAACTTCGTCTATGTCCTCTATTTCCCGCTCATTCTCACGTGTAAGCGCTGGGCCAAGAGCTTCAACCGGTTTACCGGCGTCTCGCAGGCGCAGATCGATCACATCGCCGAGCTCGATGCGGAGATCGAGAAGAAGCAGCACGAGGTGCATTTTCGCGATGTGCTGACCCTCATGGGGTTTGGGTTTGCGTCGATCTTGGCCGCCAATCAGCTCGCT
>JAOTWK010000466.1 GCA_029862935.1 Gemmatimonadota bacterium
TACTACTTCCGCGGCTTCCTCTTGTTCGGGCTCAAGGATCGGTTGGGGCCGATCCCCGCTAACGTGCTGCAGGCCGGCATCGTCACCCTCGCACACCTGGGGAAGCCCGGCATCGAGCTCGCCGCGGCGTTTCCCGCAAGCCTCCTCTTCGGCTGGTTGACGCTCCGGACCGGCTCGATCTGGCCCGTGCTGTTGATTCACTGGGCGCTCGGCGTGACGGTGGATTGGATGCTGGTGTTTGGGTGAAAGCCCTCAGCCGTCAGCCGTCGGCCTTCAGCAGGGTGTCGTTCTGTCTTGCCTCCCGTCGCAGCTGACGGCTGAAGGCTGACAGCTGGAATCCTAGCCTCCTCCCCCCTCCCCCAACTACCTTCCCACCGTGCGGATAGCCCTCTTTTCCGAGACGTTCGTCCCTCAGCGAAACGGCGTTGCGCTCATATTGGATCGGCTCGTGCGGCATCTGGCCGCACGGGGTGACGACGTACTTGTCGCGACGGCGGAGACGGGACTCGATAAGGACGCTCACCTGCCGACGAGCGTCCAATTGATCCGGTCACGCGGAATGCCGCTACCCAGATACCCCGACCTTCGGATCGCGGCGCCGATTGCGCCCTCGGTCGAGCGGGCGGTCGCTGAGTTCCGACCTGATGTGATTCATCTGGTGACTGAATACTCGCTCGGAGTCGTTGGACTACGGACCGCCAAGCGCCTCGGTGTGCCGGCCGTTGCGTCGTTTCACACCAACATCCCCCGCTATCTCCCGTACTATGGGTTCGGATGGGCGAGCGGCCTGACGTGGCGCTACCTCAAGTGGTTCCACAACCGGGCACTGTTCACGTTCTGTCCGTCCGAGGCCACTCGCGGAATCCTTTTGGATCGTGGCATCGAACGGGTCCGCATCTGGGGCCGCGGCGTCGACACCGAGCAATTCAATCCGCGGCACCGCACCGAGCAGACACGGCGCGCGCACGGACCCGACGATGCGGTGCAGCTCCTCTACGTCGGACGGCTCACACCGGAAAAGGACCTGGCGGTGCTCTTCGACGCGTACAAGAAGGTGCTGGCTGCGAAGCCCAAGCGGCCCGTGCAGCTGGTCCTTTCCGGCGACGGTGCCTACGGGCCCAAGACCCAAGCTGCAGCACCGAAGGGCGTCACCTTCACCGGGTACCTCGAAGGCGAGCGCCTCGGCGCCACATACGCGTCCGCAGATGTGTTCGTGTTTCCGTCGCGCACCGAAACACTGGGGAATGTCGTGTTGGAGGCGCTGGCGTCCGGCCTCCCAGTGGTGAGCGCGGCCGATGGTGGCGTGCTCGAAAACGTGCACGACGGCCGGAACGGATTCCTCTGCGTGCCCGGCAACGCCGAATCCTTTGCGGCGCGTATTCTGGAACTCGTGGAACAGCCCACGCTCAGGCAGTCGCTGGCTCAGAACGCTCGCAGCTGGGCGGAGCAGCGCACGTGGGAAGCGGCATTTGCACCGCTCATCGCGGGCTACGAGGAGGCGGCGGCTCGCTGAAGATCCTCGACATCACCGAGTTCTATTCCGAGCGGGGCGGCGGCGTGAAGACCTACCTGCACGCCAAGGCCCAGTGGCTCGGCAAGAGATCTGACGTCGAGCACACCATGGTCGTGCCGGGCCCACGCGACACCTCCCAGCAGATCGCAACCACGACTGTGCACGTCGTCGCCGGACCGAGGGTGCCGTCAAGTCCCGGGTATCACTTTTTGACAGCGCGACAAAGAGTCCGTCGCCTCGTTCAGAGCGTGGCGCCTGACGTCATAGAAGTCGGCAGTCCTTTTTTCGCAAACTGGCTCACGCGGCGCGGAACGCGTGACGCAGCGACCGAGCGCATGCTGTTTCAGCACTCCGATCCGCGAAGTGTCTACGTGGAGCACGGGCTGAGGAGATTCCCCCGTGCGGTGCAACGCTCCGCCGGGTGGGTGCTCGACCGATATCTCCGCAGCGTGTACAGATCGTACGCTGCGATCGTGGCCGCGACAGAGACGGCCGCTGACAGCATCCGTGCCCTCGGGCTCGAGCCCGTCCTCATTCCGCTCGGTGCCGACACTGATCTGTTTTCGCCTGAGCGACGGGACGCCGCCTGGAGACTTGAGGTCGGCGCTGAAGACGGGCAACCGATTGGCCTCTACGTCGGCCGGTTGGCGACGGAGAAGCGACTCGACGTGGTACTCGACGCGCTCCACGCGCTCAACCGCGAGACAGGTCTCCTGTTGGTGCTGATCGGCGAAGGGCACCTGCGCCCGATTCTGGAGCAGCGGGCCCGAGCCCGCGCTCACCAGTTGCGAGTGCTGCCGTACATCAACGACCGCGTGGCACTGGCCCGCGCCTACGCGAGTGCCGACTTCTTCGTGGCGCCTGGCCCATACGAGACCTTTGGTATGGCTGCGATCGAAGCGATGGCAAGTGGGCTGCCGGGGGTGGGAGTCGACCACGGTAGCATCGGAGAGAAGCTGCGAGACGCTCCCTGGGCACGCACCTATCGCACCGAAGACTCGGGCGACGTCGTGCGGGCGGTCACCGACCTACTCGCTACCGACATGAGGGAGTTGGGCAAGCAAGCCCGCGCAGTTGCGGTCGAGCGCTACCGGCTGGAGGCGACGTTTGAACGTCTCCTGGAACTGTACAGGGAAGTAGCGAGCAAACCAGAGTGAACGCTCGCGCGGTGCGTTTGTTGCTCGCCTATCGGGCAGTGCCCCAGGAGTCTGGCTAGCAGGCACCACCGAACCGCATATTGGAGCAGGGTTCACCAACAAGAAGGTCATGCACCACTTGAGGGGAAGCGTATAACTGTCTATATGACAATCGTTTAACGAGAACTGGCCTTAAGCAATGCTCATCGGGTTTGCGATCACTGAGCATTGCAACCTCCGGTGCCCGCACTGCATACGGGACGACGTCACCCACGTGCGCTCGCTGGAACCCGACCTCATTGCCTCCGTGCTCGATGAAGCCCGGAGCATGTTCGGTTCGGTCGTGGCCAGTTTCACTGGTGGAGAGCCGCTGCTTCATTCTCAGTTCGACACGATTCTCGAGCACTGTGCGACGCGAGACGTCCCCTACCGGTTCGTGAGCAACGGGTGGCACATCAAGCGCGTGATCCCTGCCCTCAGGCGGTTCCCACCCGCGGCGGTCCGATTGAGCCTTTCCGGGGCATCGGCGGCAACGCACGATACCGATCGCGGGCGCGGCAGTTTCGAGCGCGTGTTGCTGGCCGTCGCACTCCTCACGAACGAGAGGATCCCAGCCTATCTCTCGATCGTCATCGATCGCCGCAATCGGCACGAACTGCGAGCCGCCGCAGATCTGGCCGAGCAGCTCGGCTGTGTGGGCATCGGCTACATCTTGCCGCAGCCCACGCCCGGCAGTGCTGCGCGGGATAGCGACCTGGGACCGGAAGAGTGGTTGCCCACCACGCTAGCGGTCGAGGAGCT
>JAOTWK010000467.1 GCA_029862935.1 Gemmatimonadota bacterium
GCAAGATAACCCAATCCCCTGCGAGCCCGCTGATACATCGGCGCGTCGGTGTAGTCCTGCCCGTCGATCTTCACTTCCCCGGCGTCCGGCCGGATGAGCCCGGTCAGGAGATAGAACGTGGTGGTCTTCCCCGCCCCATTGGGACCCAACAGACCCACGATCTCCCCCTGCCGCACCGTGACCGACACGTTGTCTACTACCCGGCGCCGCTTGAAGGATTTGCACAATCCTTGCCCCTCCAGCACGCTCCCCTCGGGGCGGGGCTCCACCGCCGAGGGAGCGTGCCGCCGGGCGAGGCCCTGAGCCGCCTGATCCAGCAGCAACTGGACGTATTGGGCCCGGTTATCCGCCGCCTCGGGCCACCACGGGCCCTTGGCGCGGACCTCCGCCCACCCATCCTCTGAGCCATCTTCGATCCACCCTTCGTCCACCAGGCGCGGAAGTACCGACCGGGACAGGTTTTCCCGGACCTCATCGCCCGACAATTCGGGGGGCGAGGTTTCGCTCACGCTACGGTAGGACGCCAGAAAGGTCTCGCGATATGCGTGGACCAGGTCCCGGAAACCGAGCTGGCCTGCGGGCCCTGCACCTCGCACCAATGCAGCCAACGCTATGGAGATCGACGGGTCGCGCTCACGCAGCGACTCGAGCCACGACGGCAACATCATGGCTCTGCTCCAGGCGTCGGTACGGGTGTCGTGGAGTCTCGCGGAGCGGCCACTGAGTCTCGCTGCTCTACCCTGGTCGGTTTCGCGGGCAGGCGCGTCGAGTCGGCCGGGCTCGGCTGGGCACATGGCTCGAGCTGAATGCCGTCCACCTGACCGAAGATCTCCACCCGGTCCACCTCCTCTGCAGGCGGTGATTTCATGTGGACGATGATCGTTTGCCCGCGCACATAATTGAGCGACGGGTCAGGACACGGACTCTCCTTGTCGGGAATCTGACGAAAGGAGCGCGCGCTTCCATAGGCCTCGAGCCGATCGAGGGTGGCCTTGGTGGTATCGCCCGGCTCGCGCTCGCGAAATCGCGCAATGACCGTGTCGCCAGCCATCCAATCGCGCTCGCCCGTGACCGAGTCGGGTGCCGAGCCGAGCCAAGCCGTGCCGAAGCTGCGCAGCTCCCGGAGGACTTGGTTGGGCGTGTCCAGCGCCAGCGAGTCAGCCCGGATCAGGTACTCGGGCGACGTCGCCTCTGGCCGGATCCGTTTTCCCCACGCGAGCATCTGCGCTAGTTGATCATTCTCGATGTCGAGGGCAATGGTGTCTGCCACCAGGTCCCACTCGTCACTCACGGTGTGGGCGCTTTCCTTGGCCACGACGTACGTGAGGTCGGCGTTCTCGTTCAAGGTGAGATCGATCCGCGTGCCGTTCAGCCGGTACGGGTCCGTCCCAAGCCCACGCAGCTCGGGCGGCCCCCCGAGCAGGGTGCCGTCCTTTCCGACCCCGGTATCGAGCCGGAGTGAATCGCTTCGCCCGGCAAAGTCGCTCCGGTCGATCATCACCGTGCCGGCGGCCCACATCTGATCATCCCCACGCATGCGGACTCGGTCGGCCACTATGAGATAGGGTTCCTCACGCCGGCCCGTGGAATCGGTGCCGAAGTACCGGATGGTGGGACGCCCAACCGCTACCATTTCCTCCACCGGGCGGAAGCCGGTGACGGCCCGATAGTAATCGAGACTCGGCCCGGTCAGGGTCGAGCCGTTGGTCCGGTTGACCAGGACCACCGAGTCGCGCGCTTCCCAGCGCTCGCCGGCCTTGTAGTACGTACCGAACGCGGCGGTCATGGTGACGGTGGAATCGACGTAGCGCACGCTGCCGATGAAGTTGGTGTACTCTCCACCGTTGTAGTAGGCGACGCTGTCGCTTTCCATCGAGACACCGGTGTTGCGGCACACCAGCCGAACGCCACCCCCGGCGAAATAGTTGAAGCTTCCCGTGCCCGTCGGCTCCTGCGCCCCCTGGCGACCCACGCGCTCCACCTGGAAGAAGCAGCGGTCCGACTGGGCCGCGAGCGGCATGCCGAAGACCAGCGACGTCGTCACGGAGAGCACCAGTCCGCCACGGATCATGGCTCCGCTTGGCCCGGAAGATCGATCACCCCGCGCTCACCGCCGCGCGGTTGATCGGTGACCACGTTCAAGAAGTCCGGATCGGAGCGGAAACCGTTGCCCTCGAGATGCTCCCGAGGGGTCGTGTACGTGAAGCGTTGGTCGGTCGTGATGCTGTGGGTTGGCTCGTCATACCGGAGCACCGAGGTCTGGAGCCGTTCACCGTCGGGAGACACCACCACCACGTTGCCCCGCGCCTCCATCGAGCCAGTCTGCCAGCGATAGGTCCCCTCCTTGGCCGTGAGCGTCGATGTCTCCTTCCCGTTCGCGTCGTAGAAGGTGACGGTGATGTTGATCAACTCCGCCGTCTGGGTCGCGTCGTAGAAGTAGGCCGTGTCCGCCTTGACCAGACTCCGGCGGATCCCGTCGCCGGTGATGTAGTGGGAAACGTCGGCCAACACCTGGTCCGCCGTGTCCGCGGCCTGCATCGTCCCGGTCGGCCGCACACCCGTCTCACCACACGCCGCCGCCACGAGCGCCACGCCGCCTAGCACGATGCTGGATAGCACGTGGCGCCGCGTCACACGGCCCCCGCTCGCATCAGGTCGTGCAGGTGCACCACGCCTACCACCCGCGCGTGATCGTCCACTACGGGCAACGCGATCACGCCGTTTCGTTCCATCGTGCCCACGGCGGCCGCAGCCAGGTCTTCGGGATGCGCCACCTTGGGCGTCTTGGTCATCACCCGATCGATCGGTACGTCGAGGAAATCGGGCTCCCGCTCGGCCAGTCGGGCCAGGTCGCCCGTGGTAATCACACCGAGGAGGGTCCCGTTCGTCACCACCATGGCCAGTCCGCGGTATTGAGCCAGAGCGATCACCGCCTGGCGCATGGTCCCGTCCGGCGACACGATGCCGTCCGGTGGCTGCATCAGCTCGCGAACCCTCAGGAGGAGCCGCCGGCCCAAGGCGCCGCCGGGATGAAGTGCCGCAAAGTCCTCGTGCCGGAACCCCTTGACCTCGAGCAGAGCCACGGCCAGCGCGTCGCCGATGGCCAGGGCCACGGTGGTACTCGTGGTCGGCGCCAGATCGAGGGGGCAGGCTTCTTCGGGCACGCCCGCGTCCAATACCTCGTCCGCCAGCGCGGCCAGGGTCGACTGGGGTTGACCTGTGATCGAAATGATCGGAACACGCATCCGCTGGAGTGAATTGACCAGACCGAACAACTCCTGCGTCTCGCCACTCTTGCTCACCAGGATGGCCACGTCCTCCTGCCCGACGATGCCCAGATCTCCATGCTGGCTATCGACGGGATGGAGGTAGGTGGCCGGCGTGCCGGTCGACGTCAAGGTGGCGGCGACTTTCCGGGCAATGAGGCC
>JAOTWK010000468.1 GCA_029862935.1 Gemmatimonadota bacterium
TCGGAGCCGATGGGCCTGCACGCACTCGTGCTTCACTGGGACGGTACCAGTTGGACCCCTGCAGCCAACCCGGCGGAACCGCTGGTGCAGACGATGTTCCTGGACGTGGCGGCAGCTGCCGCCGATGACGTATGGGCGGTGGGCGACAACTGGGGCGACCCGCTGTTCATGCATTACGACGGTGTTGAATGGACGATCGTGCCGGGCCCGCCCGTACCCGGACTTCCCCGGCCCTATGAGGTGGAGGCTGTCAGCCAAACCGACGCATGGGCGGCCGGACTCGGCAGCCCGGGCTACTATCACTGGGACGGATCCGCGTGGAGCATTGCTCCTGGTGCAGACATTCCCGGGGCTGTTTCCGTGACCCGAGCGGCAGTATTCGCCATGGGCGAGTGCGAGGTCTGGGCTGTGGGAGGGTGGAACGACGGCAGTCAGGGCTTTACGTTGGTAGAGCACCTTGGCCCCGGTACCGTCACGGGGATCGGGGAAGATGCACCGAAGCCCCTGTCGGTTGTGTTCCGGCGGAGTTTTCCGAACCCGTTCTCTGCGGTCACGTGGGTTGAGTTCGACCTGGCAAGCGGCGCAGATGTGTCTATCGAGGTATTCGACGTCACCGGCAAACGGGTTCTCGCCGATCGAAGACCCGGCCTGGGTGCGGGCCCGAACTCGGTCGAGATCGACGGCCACTCGCTAAGCGCGGGAGTGTACTACTGTCGCGTGACCGCGGCGGGGGAGAGCGCCACGCGCAAGATCGTCGTGTTGCGTTAGGCGGAGACGGCCGCCTCCGCCGTCGCCGGGGACGCACTTCGCAGTGATGGGTGACACCAACCTCGCCGGAAATAAAGATCAGCAGGAGAGCAGCGCAACCGCGAATTCCACAGCTGTTCGAGAAATGTCGCATCCGGGGAGTCAGCTCATTTCACCGGAAATTGGAATCAGACCATGAGCAACGCGGCCACGAATGCCTCGGCGGTTCGAGAATTGTCCTGACCGGGTAGCGAACACCTTCGCTTCATTCAGGAGGCTTTGGCCGCCTCGATCCTCCAACACCACAACAGAAACTCGACTCGCTGCGGACTCGGACGAGGGCCCTTTACTCTTATCGGGCTTTGCGACATAATTGCGTGTGGCCATGCGAAAAAGACCAAGTAGCGTAGTGCTAGCACTCGTGACGATTATTGCTCTGACGAACCTGACCACCACCGAGGCCCGGGAGCCGGAAGTCAAGGGCGATCGCCTTGAGTTCGCTCTTTCAGACCTAGATGGAAACATCGTCAAGTCATCGGACGCCCGGTTTGGGAACAAGGTTGTTTTCGTGACTCTGTGGGGAACGTGGTGCACACCGTGTCGGAGCGAGATTCCGACATTCAATGATCTGCAAGACCGTTACGGAGACGATGGCCTGGTCATCGTGGCGATCGCCTTCGAACGGGACACGCTCGCGATGGAGCGCCGAGATGTCCTTCGCAGGTTCTCCGAGGAGCACAAGATCGGATACCTCGTACTGGACGGCGGCGCGACGACAGATTTCTCAGCGGCCCTCCCGATGGTGGATCATGTTAAGGGTCTGCCAATAGAGATCATCATCAACCGCTCGGGTGTGGTCGTCGAAAGCAGTAACAGCTATGGCTACAAGAAGAGGTGGGCCCGTAGACTGGAACGGGAAATCAAGAAGCTCCTAGCAGAGGAAAAGTGATCTGTCAAAGCGACGTCGTCGACGACGCTGGCACAGTGAGTGAATGAACGGGAAGACAGCCTCCTGTTTCCAGAATTGCGAGTAGTTTCTAACATCGTCCAGTTTGGCGAGCCAGCTCATTTCACCGGAAATTGGAATCAACCAACGAACAACGCAGCAACGAATGCCTCGGATGTTCGAGAAATGTCGCATCCGGGGAGCCAGCTTCTACCATACAGAAAACTCGAGACGCAGAATTGGCCGCTGCTAGTCAGCCACAAACCGCTCCGCAATCCACCCGTAGATAATCTCCAATACCTCTGGCGAAATCGTCTCGTCGATCTCCGCGTACTCGCCGATGCCGCCGGTGGTGGCGTGCTGGAACATGTGGTTGAGGCCCGGCATGGAACGCGTGGTGACGTCGGTGTTTCCGGCCTCGGCCAGCGCCGCTTCGATGGCGGGCAGGTTCTGGGTGTGGATCACCCTGGGTATCGAGCGCACCATTCAGAGCGAGCACGGGAACGGTGAATTGTCGCCTCGAACGAGAAGGTCTGCCCGCTCTGTGAGAACGGCCCGGCGATGGTGTCGCCGTCGAGAGCCCCGTTGAACGTGGGGTTGCCGGGTACGCCAGCAATGGCGAAGGTGATGGAGTCGCCGGAGACGACGATGTTGTCGAGCGGCAGGTCCCTGGCCCCCTGCATGGGAATGTCGATGGTGCCGGTCCACGCGCCGTCCTCGTGCCCGAAGTGCACGCGGATGCCGAGCGCGGTCCCGGGCAGCGCGATCGATCCGTCCCAGTACCCCGCGAAATCGGATTCATCGGTGGCGGCTGGCAGGGACGATCCCGCCAACACCGCAACCACTAGCAGACACATAAACGTGGCACGCATTGGATCCCTCCTGTTGATAGTGCCGTCCTCTGATAAGACGACACGAACAGCCAAACACAGCCATTGACAGCAGTCTGGGCAATATGTTATTACTAATAACAAGTAATATGAGCGTCATGTCAAGGAATACCATAGAATCCCTTGTGAAACTTGGGCTTACTGCCCTGGAGGCAGAGGTCTACGTCCACTTGTTGGGCCATTCGCCTGAGAGCGGTTACGGAGTGGCCAAGGCATTGCACAAGGCGGCGCCGAACATCTATAAGGCGATCGAAACCCTGGAGGGTAAAAGCGCGCTGATAGCGGACCGCGGCGACACACAGACCGTGCGCGCCGTCCCCGCGAAGGAGTTTCTTGCAGTGCTGGAAAGGCGGTTTCAGCGCCGCCATCGCGAGGCCGCCGAGTCGCTCTCGCGAATCCCCGAGGCCGGGCCCGACGCGCGCATCTACCAAGTTAGTTCGCGCGAGCAGCTTATCGAGCACTGTCACCAGTTGCTCGAATCGGCCGAGTGCGTGGTGCTGATGGACGCGTTTCCCCTCCCGCTCGACATGCTGCGCGAGGACATGGCAGCGGCCGCGAGTCGTGGTGTGGACGTGTTTGTTAAGGTATACGCGCCCGACACGATCGTTGGTGTTGAGTTGATACTCGATCCCGACCACGAGCGCACCCACAGTCGCTGGCCCGAGCAGTGGATCGACTGCGTCGCCGACGGGTCGAGGTATCTGGTAGGTCTGCTCTCACCCGACGGTGAGCGTGTTCTGCAGGCTGTGCGCAGCGCAAGCCCGTACCTCGCTTATCTCCACCATGCGCGATTGGCGTGCGAGCTTGGCTATGCCGCGCTCAAGACCGGTGTGTCCG
>JAOTWK010000469.1 GCA_029862935.1 Gemmatimonadota bacterium
ACCACGAGGTGAGGATGCAGGACTTTGAGCGCGACCTGCCGTTCCAGCGCCAGATCGCGGACGCGGTACACGCGGCCGAACCCACCAGCTCCGAGCTCCTCCAGCAACTCGTACTCGTCGCCGAGCGCCCGGCGCAGGCGTTTCTCCCAGGCCCGGGGGTCGTCGGCCTCAGGTGCGGCGTGGTCCGAGGCCAGCGGTGACTGCACGTCGAAATCGGTCAGGAGGTCTTCGATCATCTCGATGGCAGTGAGAAAGCGGTCTGTCGGATCCCGCCGGAGACTGCGCATGATCACCCGCTCCAGCGCCATCGGGCAGGCCTCGCGGATCGAGCGAGGGTTGGTCACGCGCTCCGGTTCGAGATCCGGGGCGGTACCCGTCACCGCGAAATACAGGAGGGCGGCAGCGCTATACACGTCGCACGACGGATCCCCAGGTTCGCCGCCGCGGATCTCCGGAGCGACGAAAGGCTCCTGCACGGGGTCGGTTTCGGGGCTCGCTACCTCCAGTAACACGTTCGCATACCGGAGATCGATGACATGCGCGCGCTCGCTGTTGTCGATCATGACCGTCGGCGGCGCGAGCTGGCGGATTACGATGCCCCGCGTGTGCACGTAGTCGAGCACGCTGGCGAGGTTGCGAGCGAGCCGCAGGATGGTGGGAATGGTTAGTGGACCTCTAGCAACGGCATCGGCCAGGCTTTCTCCCTCGATCCACTTCACGATCCGATACGCCCACTCGTTACGATACCCCGCAGCGAGCACGGCGCGGACCGCGGGATGGTCCAAGGTGGCGAGGAGCTCGTTCTCTCGCTCGAACCACCGTCGGCTGGGCGACTCCAGCTGTACGTGGACGCGGAGGCCGACGTGACGTTTCAGCACCACGTCCCGGGCCATAAACAGGCAACGTGCAGTCGAGGCAGCTACGAGCTCGAGGGCCTCGAACGTGCCCGCAAACTCCTGCTGGACCGCGTGGAACAGGGCCACCCTATCCACTTCAGGGGCGATCAGCGGGTTCTGTGGCGGGTCACGGTGCGGCATGGAACGTAAGATACACTCCCTCTGGCGTACCACGGCCGCGGTGCCGACCTTCCTGCTATGCGCGCAGTACGTATCTCGTCCCCCGGCGCACCAGACACGCTGCAGTTGACCGCAGTCCCTGAGCCGACTCCGGCGGCGAACGAGGTGCTTCTCCGCGTGGCCGCCGTCGGGGTGAACCGTGCTGACATCCTCCAGCGGCTGGGTCGCTATCCAGCCCCGGCTGGCGTTCCGGCTGACATCCCGGGTCTCGAGGCGGCCGGCGTCGTCGAGGCTGTTGACGGCGACGTGGCCGAGTGGACATCGGGCGACCATGCCATGGCCCTGCTCGCGGGCGGCGCGTATGCGGAATACGTTGCTGTACCGGCCGCGCAGCTTCTTCCGGTCCCGAACGGTTGGACGTTTGAGGAGGCGGCTGCAGTGCCGGAAGCCTACCTCACGGCGTTTGATGCCCTCGAGCAGGTCGGGGCTCGTGCTCGAGAACATGTGCTGGTGCACGCGGTGGCGAGCGGCGTCGGGGTTGCCCTCGTTCACCTCGGGCGCGCACGAGGGGCGGTCGTCGCCGGGACCTCCCGCACGCCTGCCAAGCTCGAGCGGATGCTCGGCGAGGGACTCGATTGGCCGATCGCGGTATCAGGGGTGTTCTCCCCGGACGGCGAGCTGACGAACTGGGCCGACGTGATCTGCGATCTGGTTGGCGGCGGCTACCTGCCCGGGAATCTCCTGGCGGCCGCCCCCAAAGGCCGCATCATCGTTATCGGGCTCACGGGTGGACGGACCGCCGAGCTCGACATGGGACTCCTGCTGCGGAAGCGGCTCACGTTGGTCGGCACGACGCTGCGCAATCGCAGCGTCGAAGAGAAGGGACATCTCGTTGCCACATTCAGACGCGCGGTGCTCCCGCTGTTCGAGGCGGGCCGGATTCGCCCCGTCGTCGATCGCATCTTTCGAATCGAAGACGCCGCCGAGGCCCATCGGTACATGGAGTCGAACCGTAGCGTAGGATCCATCGTGATGTCGTGGGACGCCGCACGTCGGGGATTAACGTGACGCACGATGCGCCGCTGCCGGATCCGGGTCGTCTGCCCCACCGTTCCCGCCGGACCGGCCCTGACGGTCTCCGGGACGCGGTAGGACTCCCCCTGCCGCAGACGGTCGATCTGTTCGTCGTTCCCCACGTCCACTGGGACCGGGAGTGGTATGAGCCCCAGGTGCGGTTTCGCCAGCGGCTCGTGGAGATGCTCGATGCGGCCATCGAGGCGTTGGAGACCTCCGAACGTGCCGGTCCGTTCCTCCTGGACGGGCAGACAGTGATCGTCCGGGACTACCTCGAAGTGCGGCCCGACCAGCGATCCCGTGTCGAGGCACTGGTTCGCGGAGGCCGACTGCTGGTCGGCCCGTGGTACGTGCTGACGGACGAGCTGCTGCCGGCCGACGAGACGCTCGTTCGGAATCTCCTTCTCGGTCGAGCCGACGGTGAGGCGCTGGGTGGCTGGCTGCCAGTTGGGTACAGTCCTGACGCGTTTGGCCATCCCGCTGCTCTGCCAACGGTTCTTTCTGGATTCGGCATTCGCCACGCTATCCTGTGGCGCGGGTACGGTGGGCAGTTGGAATCGAACCCGGATCTGTTTCGCTGGCGCGGTCCGGATGGATCTCTGGTCCTGGTGCATCACCTCCCGCCAGAAGGCTACGAGATGGGAGCTGGACTGCCTCCCGACCCTGACGCGCTCCACGAGCGTTGGGCCCAACTCCGGGCCGTATTCGCGCGGCGCGCATCTCATGGCCCGTGGTTGCTGCTGAGCGGCGCTGATCACCACCGGTACCCAACGACCGTCCCCGATGCCGTAGCCGCGCTCACAGCCATCGACCCATCAGTGCACGCTCGGCTGGCCTCTCCGGTTCACTACTTCGAAGCCGTTCCGGACGACGCAGCCACACCGGAGGTTTGGGGGGAACTGCGCGATTCCTACGGTTACACGTGGACACTGCAAGGTGTGCACGCCACCCGTTCTCGACTCAAGCGACAGATCGCCGAGGGTGAGCGGCTCTTGCTCCGCTGGGCGGAGCCTGCCGCCGCCATGGCTGCATTCCGTGGCGGGCCGACGCGCGGGCCGGTCCTCGCCTCCGCGTGGCGCGACCATCTGGAGAACGGGTTCCACGACTCCCTTGCCGGCACCACCTCGGACGAGGTGGCTCGCGACGTGGGCCGTCGTGCTGCCGGTGTGATCACCCAAGCGCACGGGATCCTGGTCGATGCGATTCACGATCGACTCGGCATCGATCGGGCTGCCGTGCGAGCGAACCCCTCGGACTGGAATCCGGTCGTCGCGGTCATGAACCCGTCTCCTCACGCGCGAGGTGGGGTGTACGAATGCA
>JAOTWK010000039.1 GCA_029862935.1 Gemmatimonadota bacterium
TGCTGGAGCGTTGTAAACACAGGTCTCGCTCAACTCGAGGAGTCGTTCTACCGTACAGTCTTCGTCCGCTCGACGCCAGCACCACTCACGACTGACCACGCACGACTCACCTTGTTATCTTCACCTCTTCGCCGACACTCTCCACGAGGAAACCGCTCTCCGTGTTCGACGACGTCTTCGAGACCGTCAACTCCGGCTTTGCGCAGGCAATGTACGAGGACTACTTGCGCGATCCGTCCTCCGTGCCGGAGGAGTGGCGTAAGCTGTTCGAGAACGGCGTGAAGGGCGAGGAGCCGACTGGGGCGGCGGCAGGGCGGCAGGGCGGCAGAGCGGCAGAAGAAGCAACTCCAGAGACACCCGATTCCGTCGAACCAGCTGCCCCGCCTGCCCCCGCTGCCCCCGCTCCTTCTTCTCCCCCAGGCGAGCCCATTCAAGGTCCTGCCCTTCGGTTGCTCCAGAACATGGAGGCCTCGCTCGAGCTTCCCACGGCGACGTCGTTCCGTGACGTCGACGTCACCCGATTGTGGAACGTGCGGGCTGCGCTCAACCGACATCTCAAAGAGCGCGGTATCAAGCTCTCATTCACACATTGCATCGGCTGGGCCATGGTCAAGGCGGCTCGTGAGTATCCGTCGATGATCCACGCGGTGGCGCGGCAGGGGGAGGAATACCTCCGGGTGCAGCCGACCTCGGTGAACCTTGGCCTGGCGGTGGACACGACGGGCAAACGAGGCGAGCGGCGACTCCTCGTGCCGGTCATTCGCGGCGCGGACCGCATGACGTTCGACGAGTTCCATGCGGAGTACGAACGGCTTGTCACGGGAGCGCGGGACAACAAGCTCCTGCCCGACGAATACATGGGTGCCACGATGACGCTCACGAACCCCGGTACGATTGGGACGGTCGCGTCGGTTCCCCGACTCATGCGTGGACAGGGCTCGATCATCGGGACGGGTGCGATCCGTGATGTCGCGGGCACCCGAATCATGACGGTGAGCAGTACGTACGACCACCGGATCATCCAAGGTGCCGAGTCCGGGATGTTTCTACAGGTCATCGATCGGCTGTTGCAAGGAGACGAGGGATTTTACCATGCGCTCGCCGACGCCATGGAGATCGATGAGATCGCCGCGGAATCGGCGATTGGAGCGGCTCTGGTGGCCGGTACGGCCCCACGATCGGCGAAGGTCGCGGAAGGAATCTCCGCGGCAATACTGCACCACGTGGCATCGGGCATGTCGGTGGTCGACAATTACCGTACCCACGGCCTTCTCGCCGCCCGCCTAGACCCGCTTGGCGTTCCAGCACGTGGTGACCCGGCACTCGACCCCGAGAATCTCGGACTCACACCTGAGATCATGAGGCAGGTCCCGGCCAGCGTCCTTCACACATACGTCGGCGGGGAAACACTCGAAGACGTGCTCCCGCGTCTGCGGGAGACCTATTGCGGCACAATCGCGTACGAGATCGAGCACATTGCCAACCATGAGGAGCGCGGCTGGCTCCGACGCGTCATCGAGTCAGGCGAGCATCGGCACCCGCTCACTGACGATGCCAAGGTCCGGCTGCTGCAGGAACTGACCAAGGTCGATGTCCTCGAGCGGTTTCTGCATCGGAACTACCTGGGTCACAAACGGTTTGGGATCGAAGGGCTCGACATGCTCGTACCCATGATCCACATGGCGCTCGCCCTGGCCGTGGATCAGGGAACGACGCAGGCAGTTGCCGGGATGGCACATCGTGGGCGCCTCAATGTGTTGACGCACATTCTCGGGCTTCCTTATGAGACCCTGCTGGCGGAGTTCGAGGGCGGCCGTGAAGTGGAGGAGACTCTCACGCCGATAGGCGGCACGGGAGACGTCAAATACCACCATGGGCTCGAGGGCACGTTCGTGACGAATCGTGGCAGTCGGATCGACGTCACGCTGATGCCCAACCCCAGTCACCTCGAAGCCATAGACCCGGTGGTCGTCGGCAACACACGCGCGCGGCAGTGCAATCGCACAGGACGTCGGTTGCTCCACGATTCCACTGCCGTGCTCCCGCTGCTCATCCACGGCGATGCTGCGTTTTCCGCTCAGGGGGTCGTCGCCGAGACCCTCAACCTCGCCCGTCTTGACGGCTACAGCACTGGGGGGACGCTCCACATCATCGCCAACAACCAAATCGGGTTCACCACACCTCAGCGTGAGGCGAGCTCGACCGACTACGCAAGTGATCTAGCAAAAGGCTTTGACGTGCCGATCGTCCACGTCAACGCTGACGACGCCGAGGCATGTCTGGCAGCTGTGTACCTCGCGATGATGTACCGCCACAAGTTCCATGGGGACGTCGTCATCAACCTGG
Source organism: Gemmatimonadota bacterium (assembly GCA_029862935.1). The sequence goes on from JAOTWK010000039.1 coordinate 2,347, forward strand.
TCGGGTATCGTCGCCATGGTCATAACGAGGGAGACGAGCCTCGCTATACACAGCCCCTCATGTACAAGCGTATCGACGACCATCCCCCGGTCCGGGAGTTGTTTGCCAAGACGCTGGTCGAACAGGGAATCGTGCGAGAGGCCGAGTCCGAGCAGATGGTTCAGGCGCGGTACGACGAACTCGTGAAGATCCAGACGCAGCTCCGCAACAACCTGGAAGCATCGGCAGCGAACGGAGTGGAGCCCGACCGGATCACCGGTATGTCGGTCTCGTTGGATGAGCCGACGACGGCGGTCGGTCTCGCGAGCCTCATCGATCTGAACGACGCGCTCTACACCATCCCTGACGGGTTCACGATCAACCGGAAACTCAGGAAAGCCATCGATCGTCAGCGTGCGGCGTTTGTCGAGAACACAACAGTCGACTGGGCGCACGCAGAGGCTTTGGCATATGCCTCACTGCTCGCGGAGGGGGTCCCCGTCCGTCTCACCGGCCAGGATACGGTGCGTGGCACATTCAGCCAACGCCATCTTGCGTGGTTCGATGCGGAAACCGGTGAGCCCTATGTCGCGCTCCAGCATATGGAGCGCGCTACGGTTCCGATGGAGCTGCACAACTCCCCGCTCTCGGAATACGCGGCACTCGGCTTCGAGTACGGGTACAGCGTCGCCGCACCGGAAGCAATCGTGCTGTGGGAGGCGCAGTTCGGCGATTTCGCCAACAGTGCCGAGGTCATCATCGATCAGTTCATCATTGCAGGTCTTGCCAAGTGGGGGCAGACGACCCGGCTCACGATGCTGCTTCCTCACGGCTACGAGGGACAGGGTCCCGAGCACTCGAGTGCACGACTCGAGCGGTACTTGGCACTTGGCACTGAGGGCAATATTCGGGTGGCAAACTGCTCGACGCCGGCACAGTACTTCCACCTGCTGCGCCGGCAAGCGAAGCACAGTGAGCTGCGACCGCTCGTCATGATGACGCCAAAGAGCCTGCTTCGCTTACCGAGCGCGACGTCCGCAGCCCACCAGCTCGCGACTGGAAAGTTTCATCCCGTGTTGGATGACCCGACTCTCCCGGGGGGTCGCGACGACGTCACGCGTGTCGCACTGTGCTCGGGGAAGGTGTACTACGATGTCACCACCTCCGACTTACGTTCGGCCGCCCGACACGTCGCCCTCGGACGCCTCGAGCTGCTGTATCCGTTCCCCGAAGGTCACATCGCGTCACTCATCGAGTCGTATCCCAATGCTCGAGAGATTGTGTGGCTCCAGGAGGAACCGATGAACATGGGTGCACGGAAGTGGGTGATCCCGGCGCTCGCGAAGGTCGCACCGGCTGGCGTCAAGCTGGGCTACGTGTCACGACCCGAGCGATCGAGCCCCGCCGAGGGATATCCCGCAGCGCACGCTGCAGAGCAGCAGCGACTGGTCAGAACGACGCTATCCTGACGATTCAGTCGACTGCCCGGGCCGATCGCCTGACCGCGCGTCCCTCAGCACCAAGCTCAACCTGGCCCGAGCCCGCTCGACCGCTGCGCGGTAAGCATCGCCAGTGACCTTGTCTCGTAGACGCTCGCTCACGGGCAACACCATGGGAACTGGTTCCCAGTACACCGATGCACCGGTCTCTCGATCGATCACGTTTCCGTTGTTCAGCAGCGTGTTGGCCATCGCCAATCTCGATCCACTGAGCGCGTCCTGCATCGCTTCGTACCGCGCCTGCCGCCCCGGATCAACGAACCGCAGGTGGCGATGGCCCACCGCAGCCATGAAGTATTGGGACGGCACGAATGCAATACCGTCCAGCCGAAGCTCCTCACACACGACGATGAGCCACGCGGCGATTTCTCGCAGCATGCCAAGACCCGGGTGGCTCTGACCGGGTAGCTGGGCTCGGCGTGTCGTGAACGCACCGCGCGGATTCTGCAGCAACATCCACTCGATTTCCAAAGCTTCAAAGCCGGGGACGATGCTCCGGCTCCGCGATGCCTTGAGCTCGAACAGGAGGTCTCGACTGTCGGGTGTCCCCAACACCCGCAACACCGTTCCCAGCCCGGACGGAGCGTCCAGGGTTACCGTGAGGTCGGGAAATCCACGGGCACGAATGCCGTCGAGCACGCCCAAGCGCTCGAGCTGCAGCTCGACGGCGTACCGCGAGAACTTCCCGAGAAACCGCGCGTCGTCGTGCTCGACGAGCCCCATGAGATCGCCAGGGGAGAGATTCCAGTCGTCGTTCTCCTCGGGCGTCGAGTCCTGAACCTGCCATTGTTTCGATATCGCTCGGAATTTCTGCAGCACCATTTGCACGTCATCCGGTGGTTCGATCACGTCGCCCGAAATCAGCCAGCTCAGAAACCTCGCCGTGTAACGCCAGGCCGCGGTCCCGTACCCACCAGCGAGGACGACGACCAACGGAGGGGACTCACCGTTGGACCGAATGGCGTTCACGACAAACTGATCGCGCGCCAGCAAACCAGTCTCAGAGAGCTGCCAGTCGCCGAGGGCATCTGTTGTGGCGCCGTCCACACCCGCAACGTAGAGCACCAGACCCGGACGGTGGCTCGCCACAACGGGCGGCAACTCCGTACTGAGGACCTGCAGAAGTGTCTCGTCAGTGACGTCGCTCCCAAGGGCTACGCTCTTCGAGGCGACGGCAGGCGTTTCGTCCCACGGGATGTTGTGGACAGAAAACGTGAACACGCTCTCATCATCGGCAAACGCTGCCCTCGTTCCGTTGCCGTCGTGCAGATCGAGATCCACGATCAGGATCGGTTCCGTGAACCCTCGGGCCCGGAGCCTCGAGATGGCAACCGCCACGTCGTTGAAGATGCAAAACCCCATGCCCTCGTTCGGGGTCGCGTGGTGAAGACCGCCCCCGAGGTGAACCGCTACTCGTCCGGAGCGAAGTGCCAGCCGCGTCGCTTGGATGGTGCCGCCGACCATGACACGTGCAAGGTCGATCGCTGCCTGAGCCTGGTGGTTTCCCAACTCGGCGCCGAGGATCTCTCCGACGACCCGCGGATCGGCTAGGGACTCGACATATGTCGCGCTGTGGACACGCAGAATGTTCGCGAGCGACGCCGCGATCGGTCGGCTCACATCCTGTTTGCGGATCAAGCCCTGGGCAAGAAGAAACGCCAGAATCTTTTCTGAGCGGGCGGGATCGAGCAGGCCGCCGGCCACCGTGTGCACATAGCGCCGGTGGTGCACCAGGACGACCCCCGGGGGCCTCAACGTGAGCCGAACCCATCGGCTCACCCTGGTCGGAAGAGTCCGCAACCGATCGATCATGTTGCTCTCAGGAGCCGTGACACGCTATCAAGATGTCGACCTGGGCACCACCCTCCAAGCGCGTCGATCGTGATGCGACCTTGACGCGGGGCCCCCGGTCGGGGACTTTGCGGACGCATGAGCCCAGTCACACTCCCGCATGCCGTCGACGAATTCGACGAAATCGAGCGCCACCTTCGGGGCCGACAGGTTGCGCTCTTCCTCGACTACGACGGCACGCTGACCCCCATCGTTGAACGGCCGGAGCTCGCGATCCTCTCGACGGAAATGCGTCGAGTCGTCGCGACCCTTGCCGCGCAGCTCCCCGTTGCGATTGTCAGCGGTCGCGATCGAGCTGACGTCGAACAGCTCGTTGGCCTGGATTCCCTGTACTACGCTGGGAGCCACGGCTTCGACATCTCGGGTCCTGACGGGCTGCAGCGGATTCACCCAGCCGGCAACGCTGCCGCGGCATCACTCGATCGCGCAACGAATGAGCTGGGAGTGGAACTGAAACACGTCGATGGGGCCCTCATCGAACGCAAGCGGTTCGCCGTGGCCGTGCACTTCCGGTTGGTCGCCGCTGAGCACCGGGATCGCGTCCGGACTGCATTCGAAGATGTGGCATCACGGCACTCGGGCCTCCGAGTGACGGGTGGCAAGTGCGTGTACGAGCTCAGACCGGACGTTGCATGGGGCAAGGGCTTCGCGGTGCAGTGGCTACTCGAATTGTTTGCACAGGATGCGGAAACGTCCCTACCCTGCTACATCGGAGATGATGAGACGGATGAAGACGCGTTTGCGGTTGTCGCCGACAGAGGTATCGGCATCCTGGTCGCTGAGGAACCCCCGGACACGAAGGCGCAGTACTACCTGCGCAGTCCGATGGAGGTCAAGGAGTTCCTCCAGTGTGTCCACCGCGTCGCTCCCGTGATCTGAGTCCAGGTTACAGCGATGAACGTCTTTCTCGATGTTTTGCGCTTGGTTGTTTTTGCGACCTTCGTGTTCTCCAGCGCCGTCGCACTGGGCTCGTGGGCGGTTCGGGCTCGTCGGCTCAATCCGTTCAGCCGATCCGGGCAGATCATTCGCCGACTCTCCGACCCCGTCCTGTCACCAATCGAAACGTGGCTCGTCCGTCGAGGAGGGAATCCTCACCAGGCGGGGATCTGGTTGGTCGGTATCAGTGTCGTCGGTGGGATTCTCGTTGTCACGGTGATTCAGTGGCTTGTCGTACAGGCGGCAGGAATTGCGCAGGTCTCCATCTCAGGGCCGCGGGCAATCGCGCGCACGCTGGTGTATTACGCGAGCCAACTGGTCTTGTTGGCGCTCATCGTCCGTGTCATCGGTTCGTGGTTCGGCAAAGGTCAGTTCACGCCATGGATGCGACCCTTCTACGTGCTCACCGACTGGATCGTTCGACCACTGAGGCGCATCATCCCGCCGATCGGTATGATCGACATCACGCCTCTCGTTGCGTGGTTCCTGATTCTCGTCATTCGTCCGTTGGTGCTAGGACTCTTGTGAGCGATGCGGCTCAGCTGCTGGTTCATGTCCAGCCACGGGCAAAACGGACGGAACTGGTCGGGTGGCACGGCAACGCCATCAAGGTGCGTGTTGCCGCGCCACCGGTGGACGGTGCGGCCAACGACGCGCTCGTGGCGTTTCTCGCCAGCGAGATCGGTACGCAGCGTTCTGCCATTACAATCATTGGAGGCGCGACCGGCCGTGAGAAACGGGTTGCCATCGCCGGTGTGACCCGGGCAGAGATTCTTCGACGCCTGCGTCTCGCCTAGCCCTCCGAGACAACCGACCGCAGCATCTCAGCTGTCTGCTCGGGGGCGGTCGTCACAATCGCCGTGTCCGTCGCGAGCTCGAAGCCACCGAGTGTCGTGAGACGCGGCTGAATCCGCACGTGCCAGCGAAACCCGTGCGTGTCGAACCCACGTAACGGTGCTGACACGATGAGCACGTTGACGGCCAGATCCGAAAAGATTCGGCTCAGTCGTTCGAGCGTATCACGGAGTACCGCCGCGAAGGGCGCCACTCTCTCCACCGGAAGCAGTGCCAAACTCACGTGAGCTTCGCGCGGGATGATCCATGTCTCACCCGCCCACTGCGGTGCGTACGGAGCGAGGACCACGAACCCGTCCCGTTCTCCCACGATTCGCTCACCCAGCGCCAATTCACGTTCCAGATAGTGTTGGTATACCGACGCGCCATGTTGATGGAGGTAGTCCGACGCGACCTCGATCATGCGGCGCAACGGATCCGGAACGATGGGGCCAGCAACGAGCTGCCAATGAGGGTGCCGCAGGGACGCGCCCGAACCCACCCCGTGGTTCTTGAACAGCGTGACGAAGCCGACGTCGGGATCCTCTGCAAACGTGCGATACCGTTCCTGCGCCGCAATCAGAACCTCCGCGAGCACGTCCGCACGGTCGGGAACGAGCGCGTGCCGATGTTCGGCACCCTCCACAATCACCTCATAGTGACCCCGGGCCGGCATACGGGTAAACAGTGGATCGTTTGAGGCGGTCGGGTCCAATAGATCGGGAACGAGTGCCGGGTACTTGTTGGGGAAGACGCGAACGACCCAGTCCGGGCCGGCCGGCCGGCGTAAGAGCTCAGGTGGCGTCTCGTGCTCGTTCCCGCGGCAGAACGGACAGGTCGGATCTACCGACGGACTCGCGGACTCCCCGGCGCGCGTCCGGCGCGCTCCTGGCCTCTTGGCGCGTTCCGCAGCGACGACGACCCATTGCGCCGTCGTGCAATCGCGGCGGTATTCGGGCACATCACTCTCCGAGATTGGGGCGCAGCCAGACTCCTGACATCGACCGAAGGAACCGATCGGGGTCCTGGACGAATTGGTTCCGGCATTCCGGAGAATTGAAGTAATACGTGGTTCCGGCATGCTCGACCGTGAACGCTTCCGCAGGATCGACCGCTCTCCCGCACACGGGATCGCGTATTTCGTTCATCAGGCCGACCGTGGCCGCTGCAGCAGGCCGCGGTTGCTCGCGTTCGAGCAACGATGCGTAGAGGCGCAGCTCGTCGGCGATCATGCGTGTCAGCAGGAACCGCTGCCGGACCAACTCCCGACCGCTCCGTCCCAATTCTACGGCCAGTCGTTTGTCCCGCACGAGGCGGACCACCTGCTCGGCACACTCCTCGACCGTCTTCACGAGTACACCACCGACACCGCCTTCCATCTGCAAGGGAATGCCACCGACGGCTCGCGCAATGACCGGCGTGTTCTTCCACAGGGTCTCCGACACGATCAGGCCGAACCCCTCCCGAGTCGACAACTGCACGACGACATCCGCAAGCCGCTGAAACGCGTTGACTTCGATGTTCCCCACGCCGGTGAGGTTGGTAAACACGAACAGATCGGAATCGCCCTCACCCTCTTTGCTGATTTCATTGTAGATGTCCCACCCTTCCGGATCGTCCAGCGCCATCGATCCGACCAGAGCCAGTTGGAGATCCGGAATCTCCTCCTTGGCCAGCCGATACGCTCGAATGACGCCCATAGGATCCTTCCACGGATCAAACCGGCTCACCTGAGTCATGAGCGGTCGACTCGTTCGGATCCCGATCCACTGCAGCACTGAATCCGCCAGATCGCTCGTGATCGTGAGATTCTTTGGGCTCAACGGATCGATGGCCGGCGGAATGATCTCGACGCGGGGGATCGGCAAGTCCGGCGGCACGAATCCACCGAGCGTGAAGACGGCGGCATCGTAGTCGCGCAGGAACGGTCGGATGAACTCCCAGACGCTGGGATTGGGCTGCGACGTGTCGATGTGGCACCGCCAAATCCACTTCGCGGAGCCCTTCCCGCGGTATTCCAGCAAACCGGCAGGCTGCGGATCGTGGATGAAATAGATGTCGTAGTCCTGCTCCTGCAGCTGTGCGTTGCGCTTGTTGTTCTCCACATAGACTTCGCGGTCGACCTCAGTCAGTGCGGTGGTCGAGCCCTGCAAACCATTGTGCATCGCCTTTGTGGCACGGAAGAACGCCTCACCACCGGTGATAATGCGCCAGTCCGCTTCGATCCCGAGGTCCCGCAGCAGCGGGATTTCAGCTCGCAGTATCTCGGCAACGCCTCCACCGTACGGTGTGGCATTCAGGTGGAGTAACCGGGCACCACGAAGCGGCTCTGCGAGTTCTTTGAGCTGCTCGATTACCTCACCACCAGCCGCCTCCTCGTACGTATCGATGCTGGCTCGGCCTACGTCGACCTGCTGGAGCATGCCCTACCTCCCACGCTGAGCGGTTTTAGGAAACGGCCCTCGCCAGCCGTCGCGCTAACAGTATTGCGCACGGCACAGCATGGCGCAAACACAAACCGCAGACTACATTGCGGGACGACAATCGAGGTTCGTGGTGAGTTGCGGCATATTGCGGCCACGTTAAATCAATCGCTAAAAAGCCCGCCCCCGGCGCTTTTTTAGCGGCGGGGCTTTCGTTTTTTGTGGGACGGCAGGAGATAGATGACCAGATCCAACGGCTCGTGCCTTGCTCCGGTCAGCAGGGCATGACAGGCACACCGAACGTACTCGACCTGCTGCGACACGCGATGGGCGAGCGAATCCTCGTGCTCGACGGCGCCATGGGAACGATGATACAGACCCATGAGCTCGGTGAGAAGGATTATCGTGGTCACCAGTTCGAGCACCACGACTCCCCCTTGCAAGGCAACAACGACCTCCTTTCTATCACACAGCCGGATATCATCGAAGGCATTCACCGGCGGTACCTCGAGGCCGGCGCCGATATCATCGAAACGAACACCTTCAACGCAAACGCAATCTCTCAGTCGGACTATGGACTCGAGGCACACGTTCGCGATCTCAACCTGGCAGCCGCCCGACTCGCACGCCGGGCCGCGGACCATTCATCGGCACAAACGACCAGACAGCGGTTTGTGGCGGGGATTCTCGGACCGACCAACCGCACCGCATCGATCTCCCCCGACGTCAACGATGCCGGGTTCCGCGCCGTCACCTTCGATCAGCTTGCGGCCGGGTATGCGGAGCAGATACAAGCCCTGTTGGATGGCGGCGTCGACCTCCTCATGATCGAGACCGTGTTCGATACGCTCAACGCCAAAGCGGCGCTGTTTGCGATTCAGCAGGTGTGCGGCGTACGCGGCGTTGTGGTACCGGTCATGATGTCAGGCACAATCACAGACCGGAGTGGACGCACCCTTTCTGGCCAGACTCCTGAAGCCTTCTGGATCTCACTGAGTCATGGCAATCTGTTCTCCGTCGGCCTCAATTGCGCCCTTGGCGCTACCGAACTTCGGCCGCATCTCGAAGAGCTCGCAAGGGTCGCCGATGTTCCCGTAAGCTGTCATCCGAACGCTGGACTGCCCAACGAATTCGGGAAGTATGACGAATCACCGGAAGCGATGGCCTCCGTGCTCGAGGAGTTCGCCGCGAGCGGGTTGGTCAACATCATCGGTGGATGTTGCGGAACCACGCCTGAGCACATCGAAGCCATCGGCGCGGCGGTACGGGCTCATCCACCTCGCGCCATTCCCGTCATCGAGCCCCTTCCCCGCTTGTCTGGACTCGACCCGCTCACGATCCGGCCGGATTCGCTGTTCGTAAATATCGGGGAGCGCACCAACGTGACGGGCTCCGCCAAGTTTGCGCGGCTCATCCGTGACGGTGATTATGAAACCGCGCTGGACATCGCCCGCGAGCAGGTGGCCAACGGCGCGCAGCTCCTCGACGTCAACATGGATGAGGGGCTCCTCGACTCCCAAGCCGCCATGGTGCGGTTTCTCAATCTCATTGCCGCCGAGCCCGATATCGCCCGCGTGCCGATCGTCATCGATTCATCGCGCTGGGAGGTCCTCGAGGCTGGCCTCAAGTGTCTTCAGGGCAAAGGGGTGGTCAACAGTATCAGCCTCAAGGAAGGCGAGGAGGTCTTCCTCGCTCAAGCACGCACCGTTCGCCAGTATGGGGGCGCGGTCATCGTGATGGCCTTCGACGAGTCGGGTCAAGCCGATACCGCCGATCGGAAAGTCGAAATCTGCAGGCGCGCCTACCACATTCTCACGGAACAGGTCGGCTTTCCTCCGCAGGACATCATCTTCGATCCCAACATCTTTGCCGTGGCGACCGGCATCGAGGAACACAACGAATACGCCATGGCGTACATGAAAGCGTGCCGCAGCATCAAAGAGAACCTCCCACACGCACAGGTGAGCGGCGGCGTCAGTAACCTGTCGTTCTCATTTCGCGGGAACACCGCACTGCGTGAAGCCATGCATGCGGTCTTTCTGTACCACGCCATCCGTGCCGGCATGGATATGGGGATCGTGAATGCCGGCGCGCTGCCGGTCTACGATGACGTGCCAGCAAACGTGCGCCAGACGATCGAAGACGTGCTGTTCAACCGCCGCGAGGACGCAACCGAGCGTCTCACCGAGATCGCCAGTACCGTTGAAGGAACCACCAAGCAACAACAAGCCGATCTGTCGTGGCGTCAGGGCGATGTGGCGGCGCGACTCAAGCACGCGCTGGTCGAGGGTATCGCGGATTACGTCGAAGAGGACGCGGAGGAGGCGCGCCAACGCGCCGAGCATCCAATCGAAGTCATCGAAGGTCCGTTGATGGACGGCATGAACGTGGTCGGGGACTTGTTCGGCAGTGGCCGCATGTTCCTGCCGCAGGTAGTGAAGAGCGCCAGGGTCATGAAGAAGGCCGTGGCCCACCTCGTGCCGTTCATCGAACAGGATCAACAGACGTCGGGTGTCGGCCGCGCTGCCAAAGGCTCGATCGTGCTCGCGACGGTCAAGGGTGACGTGCATGACATTGGCAAGAACATCGTCGCCGTCGTTTTGCAGTGTAATGGCTATGAGGTTGTCGACCTCGGTGTGATGGTGCCGGCAGCTCGGATCATCGAAACCGCACAACACGTTCATGCCGATTTTATCGGGCTCAGCGGACTCATTACGCCGTCGCTCGACGAGATGGTGCATGTCGCCCGAGAGCTCGAGCGCGGTGGTTTCCGCACGCCGCTGCTCATCGGCGGTGCAACGACGTCCAAGAAACACACCGCTGTGAAGATCGCCCCGGAGTATGGAGGTCCTACCGTCTACGTGACCGATGCGTCGCGCAGCGTCACGGTCGTGGGTTCGCTTGCCAGTCCCCAGAAGTATGACGAGTTCACAGCTCGTGTTGCTGCGGAGTACGAAGACGTGCGGAAGGCACATCAGGAGCGCATCGGTGCCAAGCGGATTCTGCCGCTCGAGGATGCGCGGCAGCGCAAGGTCGTGCTGGATTGGGAACGGCAGCCCCCGACCCGACCTAGCGTCCTGGGCGTTCGTGCCTTTTCACCGTACGCACTGGACGAGATCAGACGCTACATCGACTGGTCGCCCTTGTTCAGTGCGTGGGAGCTCAAGGGCACATACCCCCGCATCCTTGACGATCCGGCGGTTGGCAGGGAGGCACGCCGCGTATTTGGCGACGCGGAGCGGCTCCTCGAGCGCATCGTACGTGAAGACCTCGTCACCGCCCGCGCCGTGGTAGGTCTGTTTCCGGCCAACAGCGTCGGGGACGATATCGAGATCTACACCGACAACGACCGGTCACAAGTTCGCGCCACATTGCGTCACTTGCGACAACAAGTCGAGAAACCCGCCGGACGGCCGAGCCTCTGCCTCGCAGACTTCGTTGCCCCAAGAGACTCGGGCATCCACGACTACGTCGGAGCGTTTGCAGTGACGGCTGGCGTGGGCGCCGACGGGCTGGCCTCGCAGTTCGAGAAGGAGCACGACGATTACCACGCCATCATGGTCAAAGCGCTCGCCGATCGCCTCGCGGAAGCTCTCGCGGAGCGGATGCACCAGCGAATTCGAAGCGAGCTCTGGGCATACTGCGCAGACGAATCGATGGAGAACGACGATCTGATTCGCGAACGCTACGTCGGGATCCGGCCTGCACCTGGGTATCCCGCGTGCCCGGATCACAGCGAAAAGCGAGTCCTGTTCGACATCCTTGATGCCACCGAGCACACGGGCATCACGCTCACGGAGAGCTATGCGCTGCAGCCAGCGGCGTCGGTCTGCGGCTGGTACTTCAGTCATCCCGATGCGCTGTACTTTGGCGTCGGCCGCGTGGGCCGCGATCAGGTCGAGGACTACGCCGCGCGGAAGGGGCTCAGCGTATCCGAGGCGGAGCGGTGGCTCGCGCCGACCCTCGCGTACGAGCCGAGTACGAAGGAATCGACATGACTCTCTCGTTGAGCCAGCGGATCTCCGACGATCGGGTGCATGTGTTAGACGGTGCCATGGGCACCGCGCTCTACGGGAAAGGGATGTTCGTTAATGTCTGCTACGACGAGCTCACCCTGACCCACCCCGACATGGTACGCGAGGTCCACGAAGCCTATCTGCGAGCAGGTGCCGAGATTGTCGAGACGAACACGTTTGGCGCAAACCCCGTGAAGCTGTCCGGTTACGGACTGGATGCCAAGACGGAACAGATCAACCAGAGCGCCGCGACACTCGCTCGGGAGGCTGCGGCGGGACGGGCGAATGTCGTGGGTAGCATCGGTCCACTCGGTATCCGCATCGAGCCATTCGGCCCCACGGCGCGCGACGAGGCTATCGAATTCTTCCGGCGTCAGGCCGAGGGACTGCTGGCGGGCGGTGTGGACGGATTCATCCTCGAGACGTTCAGCGACTTGGAGGAACTCCACGCTGCTTTCCTTGCGGTGCGCGCGCTGACCGCCCTCCCGATCATCGCCCAGATGACGATCGACGAGAGCGGCAGCACCGCGTACGGGACGGACGTGGAGAAGGTTGCCGCGGCATTGACCGAGTGGGACGCCGATATCATCGGGCTCAACTGCTCCGTGGGACCGGCCATCATGCTCGAAGGCATCGAGCGGATGGCGGAGATCACCGACCGCCCTCTCATTGCGCAGCCCAACGCTGGATTGCCTCGGGTCGTCGGGGACCGCAAGATTTACCTCTCGAGTCCCGAGTACATGGCGAATTACGCCCAGCGGCTGATTCAAGCGGGAGCGAGATTCGTCGGCGGGTGCTGCGGCACGACCGCTGAACACATCAAACGCATCCGTGATCTGGTGGCGACCATGCAACCGCGGCAGTCCCACGCTGTGCTGCTGCGCCACGAGATCGTTCCTCCAGAGGGCGTCGAGCCGGTGCCTCTAGCTGCGCGCTCGGGTTG
>JAOTWK010000470.1 GCA_029862935.1 Gemmatimonadota bacterium
GAGGTGACCTTGAGCGCTCGAACCGAGATCGTGGCGTTGGCGTTGGCGTTCGGGGCACTGGCGGCGATAGGGGCTCCGCGGTCCCTGCTGGGGCAGGAGTCGACGGGAGGCAACTGTGCCGCGTGCCACGCAGTCCTCGGCGACGAGCGCCTTTCCGCTCCGGCGGTTGCCTTCACTAGTGACATTCACGCGGCCCGAGGCCTCGGGTGCGTGGCGTGCCATGGCGGGAATGCGAACACGACCGGCCTTGACGGGATGGATCCGGCGAACGGGTTTCTTGGCAAGCCCAAGGGGGCAGCGCTGTTGGACGTCTGCGGCCGCTGTCATTCAGACGCAGCGTTCATGCGTCAGTACAATCCGTCTCTTCGGGTCGACCAAGTGCAGGAGTACGTGTCCTCGGTGCACGGACAGCGCCTCGTCCAGTTGGGTGATACTGCCGTGGCCACCTGCTCGAGCTGTCACCCGGCGCATCACATCAGACCCCCGTCCGATCCCGAATCGAGCGTCCATCCGTTCCGCGTGGTCCAGACGTGCGGGACCTGCCACGCCGACGAGCAGCACATGAGTCCCTATGGCATTCCGGTGGATCAGCGTGAGAAATATCTGCGAAGCGTCCACTGGGAGATGCTGTCGGTGGAAGGCGATCTCTCGGCTCCCACGTGCAACGACTGTCACGGCAATCACGGGGCGGCACCCCCCGGTGTGTCGTGGGTGGGTAACGTCTGCGGGCAATGTCACAGCGTCATGGCTGCGAAGTTCGCGCAGAGCCGGCACGCGCAGACATTTGCCATGCTGGGCGTGCCTGGGTGCACTGTTTGTCATAACAACCATGAGATCGTGAAGGCGGACGATACCCTCCTGGGCTTGGACAGCGGTGCGGTGTGCGCGCGATGTCATTCGGCGGGTGACGGGGGTGGCGCGGTAGCAGCCTCGATGCGCAGTCTGATCGACTCGCTGCGTGTCCAGCATGAGGAGGCGGAAGCCATCCTCTCGCAGGCAGAGAGTGCCGGCATGGAGGTGAGCCAAGCGCAGTTCGATCTGGACGCTGCCCATACTGCCTTGGTCTCGGCGCGCGCCGCCATTCATGGATTCGATGTGATCGCAGTGAGCGCGCAGGTGCAGGAAGGTCTCACTATCGCCACGGAGGCCCATCGCCGGGGAGAGGTAGCGCTCGGTGGGCTTCGATTCCGGCGGTTGGGGCTGGGGGTCTCAGTCACGATCATCCTGGCGCTGATCGCGGGGCTCGTGCTCAAGATCCGCCAGCTCGAATCGACGGAAGCAACGACTTGACTGTGGGGAAACCCAATGAGTGAACCTGCGCCCGGCGGTGAAACTTCCCGCAGGCGTTTTGTGGATTGGCTCCTGAGCCGCACGCTGACGACATGGCTGTTGAGCACGGGGGTCGGCGGCTTGCTGTTGTCGATCCTGTATCCTGCAGGCAGGTACCTCGTGCCGCCGGCTTCTGCGGAATCGGCGGCGGCGAGTGTAACGCTGTCGATGACGCCCGATGACATCGCGCCCAACTCGGCAGAGATTTTCAAGTTCGGAAGCAGGCCCGGCATCCTCATCCGGACGTCGTCAGGGGAGTTCCGTGCCTTTTCCGCCGCTTGCTCCCACCTCGGCTGCATCGTCCAGTACCGCCCGGACCTCGCACACATCTGGTGTGCATGTCACAACGGCCACTTCGATCTCAACGGCCGCGAGATCGAGGGCCCACCGCCGGGACCCCTCGACGTGTATACCGTGAACGTTCGGGGCGACCAGATCGTCGTGAGCCGAGGAGCCTAACGTGGCTCGTCTGGTCGAATCGCTCAACCAAACGCTCGTGTGGTTGGACGCCCGCCTTGGCCTTGCGGGGCTCAAGTCGCTTGCGGAGAAGAAGGCAGTGCCAGTCCACCGGCACACGATCTGGTACTACCTGGGCGGCATGACGCTGTTTCTGTTCATGGTCCAGATCACGACAGGCGTGTTGCTCCTATTCTACTATCGGCCCAGTGCTGAAGAGGCGTTCGAGTCGGTGCAGTTCCTGATGGCCGAAGTGGAATTTGGGTGGCTCATCCGGTCGATCCACCACTGGGCGGCCAACCTCATGATCGTCACGCTGTTCCTGCATCTCTTCAGCGTGCTGCTCCTGAAGGCATATCGCCCGCCCAGAGAAATCACATGGATCAGCGGGATGGCGCTGTTTGGTCTCGCACTGGCGTTCGGTTTCACCGGGTACCTCTTGCCCTGGAACGAGCTCTCCTACTTTGCGACCCGCGTCGGGACGGAGATCGTCGGGGTGGTGCCGGTGGCGGGCGAGTTCTTGCTCCGCGTCGCCCGAGGCGGCGAGGACGTGAGCGGTGCCACGCTCACTCGCTTTTATGCGTTTCATGTAGCGGTCCTTCCGGGCGTTGCTTTGGCGTTCCTGGGGGTGCATCTCTTCCTCGTACAGAAGCTGGGAATGAGCGTACCGCCGAGCATCGAGCAGCAGGGTGGAAGTCGGGGATCGATGCCGTTCTTCCCCAATTTCCTGCTCCGCGATCTGGTGGGCTGGCTCACGGCCCTCGCAATCCTCGCAGCGTTGGCCGCGTTCCTGCCGGCCGAGTTGGGCGAGAAGGCCGATCCGTTCGCGCCCGCACCGGCCGGCATCATGCCCGAGTGGTACTTCGTGTTCATGTTCCAGACATTGAAGTACTTACCGGCGCACATTCTCGGGATCGAGGGGGAAGTCGTCGGCATTCTCGGGTTCGGTGTCGCAGGGGTGTTGGTGCTGCTGATACCATTTCTCGACCGCCGGACCGCCCGCGGAGAGCGCAGTCCGCTGTTCACGTGGATCGGCGTAGGGCTCATCGCGTTCGTAGTAGTCCTGACGATCCTTGGGTACACGGCGGATCCGACCAAGTAGGCTCGACGTCTGTCGTTGGGCAGTCACCACGTGCGGTTGAGATATCCACTGGGAGCCATGGCATGAACCGGATCAGCGAACGGGTCAGTGCGGCGGTCATAGGCGTGACCTGCCCGGGATGCGGCAAGCGAGTCGTTCCGACCCTTTCCGCGCCAACTGCGGACGTGGCCGCTTCCCCAGGGCAGCCCGGGCAGCGCTGGTCGTTCATTTGGCGGCCGCCCACTGGTGAGGTCTGCCCCGAGTGCGGGTTTCCTCTCGCACGCTTTGCACGGCGAGCGAAGTGGATCCGCCTGTTCTCCACGGGGATCGCGCTGCTCATGTTTGCTGTCCTCGTCACGGTGTTGGGCACGGTGAGTGACCTTCCTGCATGGCTCCGAACCACACGGAACGTCCTCGCGGCAATCGGGCTCACCGCGCTTGTGGTGGGCCTCGGCGGGATCGTTGTGGGGGGACAATCGGGCGGGGACGCCGGCGATCAAGGAGGCCAAGGGTGATG
>JAOTWK010000471.1 GCA_029862935.1 Gemmatimonadota bacterium
ACGGCGAAGACGAAGGGCAAGACGTGCTGCCGCAGCAGGTATCGATTCAAGATCTTCATTGGTGTCCGTGACTTACTAGATTCTAACGACTTGAAACGGCGATAGCAGTACCGTCCTTCTTCCCGCACACGGTGGGCCCGTCTATCGGCTGATGGTTGTTCGCGCTGCCCTGCTGCTTGGCCTCTGCGGTTTCGTCTCCGCTGCCACCCCCGTGGCAGCGCAGCAGGATACCGTCGTGCGCCCCAGGGTGCGGGTTGCCCTCCCGGTGCCGGCGTCCCTGACGCTGCGTGTGCCCCCGGCTCTCAGACCGGGTGGCGTCTGGGGCGCGCGCAGTACGCCGACTCTCACGGCGCGGCAGTGGGAGGAGTCGACGACCGATCTCCTCAGGCGGGCGCAAGGGGACCGTGCGCAAGCGCGGCTGCTGGCGGAGCTTGGGCTCCGCGCTCCCGCACGAACCGCGCGGACTCGGCGGGCCATCGACATCCCCCGACCCGAGGATCTCGTGGAGCCCGAGGAACGTGAGCCCTCGCGGCCGCAGGCCTTCCGAGCCATGGGCCAATATGCTGACCTCGGCCTGGACATGCGCGCGCGACTCGAGCTCCGGCTGGACCGTCTCCGGAACGATCGCTGCACGGCCTCCGACGTGAACGATCCCGCGCTGGGCTGCCAGGGCGGATTCCCGACCCCGTCGTTCGATGAGGAATTCCGAGTGCTGGCGGGCGGCGTCGTGAGCGATCGAGTTCACGTCAGTGTCGATTTCGACACCGAGCGGGAGTTCAGCGCCAACAACAACATCAACGTGTATTACCAAGGTCTCGAGGATGAGATCCTGCGGCGCATCGAAGTCGGCAATGTCACCTTCCGGACGCCGAGCTCCCGTTTCATCACCGCCGGCATTCCGGCCAACTCATTCGGCATTCAGGCCGAGGCGCAGGCCGGACCGCTGGAGTTCCGCACCATTGTGGCCCAACAGAAAGGTTCGGCCGTTCGCACGCGCGACTTCACCATCGGCGACCAGACCACGCAGCCGGTCGAGCTCGACGTTCGGGACATCGATTTCGAGCAGGCCCGGTTCTTCTTCGTGGTGCCCCCTCAACGGTTTCCGAGCTACCCCAATGTCGACGTGCTGAACCTGAACCGTGACACGCTACCCGCCGAATTGCGGGTGGCCGAGGCGCGGGTCTACCGATTGCGTGCGCAGGGCGGACAGGTGGTGAGCAATCCCAACCTCGGCGGGATTGATGCGGTCGCGCTCCGGGACGACAGCCCGCAGCGGGTGGGCCCGTTTTCGTGGGAGCTGCTGGTCGAGGGTCAGGACTACTACATCGATCCGTCGGGCACGTGGTTCTCGCTCGCCAGCCGTCTGGGTGCGGACGATTTCCTGGCGGTCTCGTACCTGACGCTCGCAGGAGACACGGTGGGAACGTACCCGACGGTGAACAGCGGGCTCGACACCCTGCGGCTGATCCACGAACCGCGGCGTGGCCTGGAGGTCCCCACCGCCCTGCACGAGATGCGCAACGTGTATCGCCTGGCCGGCCAAGAGGTGGACCGAGCGACGCTCGATCTCAGCATCCGGGTGGGGACGTCCGAGACCCCGCTCGATGCCGTTGGCACCTATCTCTCCCGTCTCGGACTGGCCACGTCGACCGACGCCACGGCGGTGGACGAGTTCAACCGCGTCTTTCCGCGTCTCCGGGATCCTGGGGGCGGCGCGCCGGTACGTGAGTTGTTCGTGGTCTTCCCGCATCTGCAACCCTTTGCCGACAGCGCGCGGCTCCAGGCAGGCGAACGGAACGATTCGCTCTACCGCACGCCGACCTATCTACTCCGCACGCAGGGGCCGGCACCCAAGGCGGCGCTGCACATTCGGTACGAGGCCACGGGGGCGGGGAGTCGATCCGCGCTGAGTTTGGGCACCATTCAGGTGCGGTCGGGGAGCGAGCGCCTCTATGTGGGCGATCGCCTCTTGGTCCGCGGTCGGGACTACGAGATCGACTACGGATTGGGGCAGGTCACCTTCCTCAATCCGGATGGACTGTTCCCGGGTATCGGTCGGGTTCGCGCGGAGTTCGAAGAGAACCAGCTGTTCGACGAAGCGCCGAAGACGCTGATGGGGTTCTCCACCACGTACGACCTGCGAAGCGTGGGGTCCATCAGCGCGCTCGGCATCTTCCAGCGGGAACGCACCATCAGCACGCGCCCCACCCTCGGCTTCGAGCCCGAGGCCGGGTTCATCGGGGGGATCAGCACCGACCTTTCCTTCCGGTCGGACGCGCTCACGCGTGCATTAGACGGCCTGCCGTTCATCAACACGTCGGTGCCGTCCAATCTCCAGATCAACGGCGAGATCGCGATGTCGGCCCCCAACGCGAACCGCACCGGAGCGGCGTACATCGAGGATTTCGACCGAGAATCCGCGTTCACCATCCCGCTCACCGAGCGGCTGTTCCAACTTGGCAGCCGACCGTCGTCGGGCATCGGGCTTCCCGCCACCCATCTGGGACCGTTGGGTGAGTTCACGCTGGACGATGCGGTCCCGCTGGTCTGGCAAAACCTCATTCAGAGTGGGGCCGGCGCACTGCAGTTTCGGCCCCGCGACATCGACTCGACCATCGCGCTCGTCGGCGCCGGGTTCAATCTCGAGACGCTGCTCTGGATGTCACTCAAGCCCGACACGGTTGGTGGGTATCCCGATCCCCTCATCGGGCAGCCGCGCTGGGTGCGTCCGCACACCGCGGGCCCGCGGTGGCGCAGCATCACCCAGCCGCTGGGTGGGGGATCCGGGCTGGGCGTCGATCTCTCACGAGTGGAATTCCTGGAGTTCTGGGTGCTCGAGGATGCGCTGCGGTCGGCGAAGGCCGAGAACGCCTACCTCGTGTTGGACTTCGGCAAGGTGTTCGAAGATGCGGTCGCGCTCGCCCCCCAGTCGTTTCGCGTGAACGGGGCGGACACGACGTTCAGCGGACTGCAGTTCGTGGGTCTCGATCGCCTGGATTCGGAAAAGGACTCGCTGACCAACGTGTTCAATGCGCGGCTGGACGATCTGGGCATCCTCGGTGACCGCCCGGATAGCCTCGTCGACGAGGTATCGGGCGCGGTGTTGGAAGGTGTGGCGCGCTGCGATCTACGCGGACTGAGCGGCTTCTCGGCGTTTCCGCTGGGCGATTTGGAGGCGCGCTGCACGCGCGGCAACGGCTTTCTCGATACCGAGGATCTCGACGGTGACAATCGGCTCGATCGGAACGTGGGGCGGTCGACCGAGGAGTTCACCCGCTACGTGTTCCCGATCGGGAGTGATGCGTTCTTCGTCCGGGACGGTGTAAGTCATTTGGATGGCGCGGGCCGCACCCTCACCTGGCGGCTGTACCGCATCCCATT
>JAOTWK010000472.1 GCA_029862935.1 Gemmatimonadota bacterium
GGTTTTGCACGCATCCGACCGGAGGGGACGACCTGTCACGCTGGCTGACCGAAGTGGTGCGGCGCGCGCGCGCTTTGGACGGGCGACCACCGGACACCAAGCTTCGATGGGCGATGGGACAGGTGATGACACGGTTCCTCGGCCGCGTCGACCCGCAAGCCGTGCAGGTCCAGTTGACCAGCGCCCTGCACAGCGCCACGGCAGGAGCTACGACGTGAGTACGAGCGACCCGTACCGTGGGTACCGCGGCCCGTCGCGCGCGGTGATGGAGCGCTTTGGTATCACGGTGTGGTGTGAGGTGCGTGCCCACACCACGCGCGGGGATTTCGAGGGACTGGTGCTCCCGCGCTCAGAGACGAGCGACGAGCTGCATCTTGTCCTCAAGCTCGGCAGCGGATACAACATCGGCCTGCGCCATGACACGGTGACGTCGCTCGAGCGCATCGGATATCGCGAGGCGCACTACAAGATCCCGGAAAAAGCGTTTCCCACGGACCCGGCGCATCCGAACGTCAAGTTACTGGGCACCGGGGGAACGATCGCGTCGCGGCTGGACTATCGCACCGGGGCGGTCATCCCCGCCTTCAGCCCCGGGGAGCTGTACGGCTCGGTTCCCGAGCTCGCGGACATCTGCAATCTCGAGACGGAGAAGCTGTTCGGCGTCTTTTCCGAGAACATGGGACCGGAGGAATACGTGATTCTCGCCGACAAGGTCGGCGAGGCCATTCGCGACGGGTACGACGGCGTCGTGATCGGACACGGCACCGACACGATGCACCACACTGCGGCCGTGCTGAGCTACATGGTCCAGCGTCCGCCGGTGCCCGTGATCATGGTCGGCAGCCAACGTTCATCGGACCGCCCGTCATCCGACGCGGCGCAAAATCTCCTCAACGCCGCATGGTCGGCCGGACACGGACCGATTGCCGAAGTGCTGGTGTGTATGTTCGGCCCGACGTCCGATCGCTACAACCTGCTGCATCGCGGCACCCGCGTGCGCAAGATGCACAGCTCCTACCGCAGCACGTTCCGCACCTTGGGGGACATTCCCGTTGCGATGGTCGACGGCCCGACGATCACGCCGCTCAAGGACGATTGGCAACCGCGCCGCGACGATCGGACGGTCACTGTGCAGGCCGCATTCGATGACCGGGTGACGCTCACGTACTACTACCCCGGGATGCAGCCGGACGTGATCGATGCGCTCGTGGATTGCGGCTACAAGGGAATCGTGATCGCGGGCACTGGGCTGGGCCACGTGAATCGGCTCATTTATCCCGCGCTGGATCGTGCGCACAAAGCGGGCGTACAGATGTACATGACCCTGCAAACGCTGTGGGGCTTCGTGCAGATGCACGTCTACGAGACGGGCAGAGAGATCTTGGAGCTCGGTGTGGTCCCGCTGGGCAACATGCTGCCTGAGGTCGCCTACATCAAACTGGGATGGGCGCTCGGCGTGCACCCCGATGAGCCCGACGCGGTGCGGCAGCTCATGACCACACCGCTCGCGGGCGATATCACCGAGCGGGAACCACATGACGGGTATCTGGTCTTTCAGGGTGGCGTTCCCGAGATCCGGGAGTTCCTGGAGAAGGTGTGGCGATGACCGACTGCCCACCGGCGTCCTAGATCACACGCGGGCCTCGTTGCGAGAACCGTATCGCAGCGGCAGGTGAGGGACCGGTCAGTCCGGTCCGCTCAATCACCCCCCTCGACCCAGTTCTCCAAAAAGCGACGTTCCACTCCAGACCGCTGCCGGTCGACCAGCGCGCGGAAGATCGCGCGCAGTTGCCCATACGGAAACGTCCCGATCACCATCCGACGGTTGATGATTATCGTCGGGGTGGACGGAATTCCGTGGGCGTAGAGCTCGCGATTCTTCTCGTATTCGGCGCCCGTGCGCATGATCCGCTGAACGCGCGATGAAGGCGCGTCCAACCGGCCTTTGCGACAGCATGGAGCGGAGGTTATGGTTTGATGAAGGAGGATCCACCCGATGGCGGCACCACAGACCCCGGTCGGCGAGCGCCGATCGATGCCCGAGCGGCCCTGCAACGTGTGTCTCGAGGGCGTGTACGTCACCAGGATGCAGACGGACAGCTATGGAGGGCCCGGGACGCTCAAGCGCTTGGGCCTTGCGAACAGTGACCAGGACGTCACGTGGCACGTTGAAGCCTGCAACCGCTGCGGGCACGTGCAGGTGTTCCGACGAGACTGGCGGCGTCCGTAGCCACCCCAACCCACTGGCGACCCAGCGGTCTCCCTCCCGGCGCACGAGGTAAGCCATGGCCCTGATCAAGTGCCCGCAGTGCGGGCAGACGGTCCTCAGCGTCGCGTCGGTGTGCCCCAAGTGCTCCTATCTGCTTCTCCAGCACGCCACACCTCAGGGTGAGGACGGCGGCTTCGTAGACTGCCGGCGGTGCGGGAAGGTGATATCCGCGACCGCCGTCGACTGCGAATTCTGTGGCTATCCACAGCGCTTCCGACGACACCTGCGCCGCGCACTGGGCGCCATCGGCGTCCTCGCGCTGGCCGCGATTGGGGTCCTTGTTATTCGTGCTGTGACCGGAACCGGAGGTGACGCCGCTTCACTCGCACCCCGAGCAACCGACTCGGTTCCTGCAGCAGTGCCTCAGCCTGCCGTCGCCGAACCCGATTCAGAGATCGCTCTGACCGTCGCGGCACCCGCGGTGGACACATCCAGCACCGTGCGGCAGGACAGCCAACCTGTCGCGCCTGTCACCCTGACGCGCTGGACGATCACTTGGGCCAACGTTCGGGAAGCTCGCAACACGGCGTCAGCCGTCATCCGCATCCTGCGACCCGGCGAATCGGTCGCCGTGGCCGAACCTGCCGGCGGATGGTGGCGTGTGTATGACCGCGGCGAACCGATCGGGTACGTCGCCATCGATCTCCTGTCGGCAGAACCCCCCGAGCCGTGATTGGGACAGCCCGGGAGCCGCCGAACCGGCACGGCAGATCTGGCGGCACTGCACCGGCGAGGGCATGTTTCAAGAGCTTGAGCGGCACCTGAGGTAGCAACGCCATGAGTGAATCACAGCATCCCGAGCGCCGCCTCGGTGACTGGCGGAAGTTCGCCGGGCTCACCGGTATCGGGGTCGACCGTCGCTCCGGGGTGGACCGACGCGCCGCCGAGCGACGTGCGGCCGCAACCGACGCCTGGCGGCTCGCCGAGCGGCGCAGTGGTGCAGATCGGCGCTCGGGATCGGAGCGCAGACGGAGAGATCACCGTCGTTCGGGTGCCGACCGACGGCGCCACTGATGTCGCCCTTAGCGTGAGAACATCCCGCCTGCAGTCACGAGGCCACCGACGATCACCGCCCACAACACCACGACGATCCACCC
>JAOTWK010000040.1 GCA_029862935.1 Gemmatimonadota bacterium
GCCCGAGACCAGGAGTCCGAAATTGGACTCTAGGAACACTGCCATGCTCACGGCCGCCGTAAGGAGCCCGACCGAGCGCTTGGACCGGGCAACGCCCAGCCGCTCGACACCGTTGACGAAGCCCTCCATGCCGCCCGACGCCTGTGTCAGGGTGATCATGGACCCGATCAGCACCGAGAAGAGCAGTACCCGCGCATTGTCGCCGTCGGTGATGGCGGCGACATAGGCGTCGACCGACGCGATGAGCCCGGCCACGGGGTCCCATCCGTTCATGATGATCCAGCCGAGCAACACGAACAGGGCAAGCGACAGGAACACCTGTCGGGTCTTGATTGCCAGGCCGATGGCGACGATGGGCGGGAGGATGGAGAGCCAGCCGTAGGAATCCATGCGGTCTCGGGATACGGGATACGGGATAAGGGATAAGAGACCGGCGCGAGTGGGACAAGGGACGAGCAGGTGTTGCCAACAGCCCTGAACCGGTCTGCTGAAATCTCATCTGCCTAACGCCTTATCAGCCCCAGCCGGCCAAATTGCACATTCCCTGTAGCAATCCGATCGTTTCACTCCCTTTTTCTCGAACTCTAATCAAACCTTCACATTCGGTTTTATTGACGCTTTGGGCATCGCCAGGCAAGTTTCTTTGCACCTCCCGACGCGCTCTCTCCGTCCCGACGTGGAGAGGAGAAGTGTTGCGATGTCCGCCATGTTCATTTCTGCACACACGTCCCCGAGCAATCGTACGGGGCTCACCTTGTCATAATTGGACTCACTCTTTCTAGGAGGATCGCTCGATGCGAATCATGTTTGGACTGAAGAGCTGGGTCGCAGCGGCAGTACTTGGGGTCGCCGCGGCGGGCCAGCTCTCTGCGCAGGGTGCGACTGCCACCCTCACCGGTCGTGTCACGGCGTCCGATGGCATGACCTTGACCGGTGTGCAGGTGGTGGCCACGAGTCGAACCACCGGTAGCCAATTTGGTGCGCGCACGGGGGAGGATGGGGTCTACACGATCACCGATCTCCGACCCGGTGCGTACGGCGTCATAGCGCGGATGATTGGTTACGACGTCGGCCGTGACGACGACGTGCGGATCAGGGCCGGACAGTCGACCCAGCTGAACTTCGTTCTGGGTGTGCAACCCATTGTGCTGGACGCGATGGAGATTTTCGCCACACGCGCCGTCGAGCGGAAGACACCGGTGGCGTACTCGAACGTGGACAAAGCACAGATGGATCAACAGCTGGGATCACAGGACATTCCGCTCGTCTTGAATCTGACGCCCAGTGTGTACTCGACGGAGTCCGGAGGAGCAGCGGGTGATGCCCGCATCAACGTACGCGGCTTCGACCAGCGCAACGTTGCGGTCATGATCAACGGTGTGCCCGTCAACGACATGGAAAATGGATGGGTGTACTGGTCGAACTGGGACGGTGTGGGTGATGCCACGTCGACCATACAGCTCCAGCGAGGACTCTCCGCCGTCAACCTGGCGACGCCATCGATCGGTGGAACCCTGAATATCATCACCGACGCCACCACGCTGTCGCCGGGAGGGATGTTCAAACAGGAATTCGGCAACGACGGGTTCCTCAAGACCACGGCGATGCTGTCGTCGGGTCTGTTGGGTGACAAGTTCGCGTTCATGGCCCAAGGCGTGCGAAAGACGGGGGATGGCATCGCACAAGGTCTCTGGACCGACGCATGGGCGTATTACTTTGGCGCGAGCTACAAGGTCAGCGCCAGCAACCGGATTGATCTGTTTGCGCTCGGCGCGCCACAACGCCACGGACAGCGACTGTACGCGCAGAACATCGGGGCGATCGACTCTTCCTTCGCGAGAGGCCTCAGTGGCTACGATCCTGCTGCGCTAATCGCCTATCCTCAGGCCGATTCCGGCTTCCGCTACAACGAGAACTGGAACACGGTTTCGTCGTCGTACACGGGACAGCAGGCGGAAGGCACCAAACTGTTCAACCGTCAAAACCCGAACTTCTTGAATGAGAGAGAGAACTTCTTCCACAAGCCCCAGGTCAACCTGAACTGGTACTCGTCACTCTCCGACATGCTGTCGCTCAGCACGGTGGCCTACTACTCCGGCGGGAAAGGTGGCGGAACGGGGGAGATAGACTATTTCTCCGGGTTTACGTGGGATTACAGCGGGCCATCTCGTATCGCCGACTGGGACGCCATGGTCGCAGTCAACCAGGGCACCGTCGATCGGAGGGGAGATCCCAAGGCAGCGGGGCGGTCCATGGGCATTCTCCGCAACAGCCGCAACAACCAGTGGACGATCGGCGCCATCTCGAAGCTCTCGATGGATCTCTCAGGGCCTCTCACCATGGAGGTTGGTGCAGACTGGCGCACCGCTTCGATCGATCACTACCGTGAAGTCCGTGACCTGCTCGGCGGCACCTACTTCATCACCGAACCTGGTGACGCCAGCGACTTCTGGCCGGCCCCTGACGACCAGCGTGGTCTTGGCGACAAGATCGATTACGACTTCACCAACACCGTCGATTGGCTAGGCGGGTACGTGCAAGGTGAGTACGCGACCAGCAAGTACACGCTCTACGGCATGGGCGGATTGTCGACGATCAAGTACAGCTACACGAACAACTTCATGGATGACGGTACCGGTAGCCCGGTCGTTGCCAACCCTGACCGTATCTTCGGCACGCAGTTCAAGGGCGGAGGCCTGCTGAACCTCACCGACGAGTTGGGAGCCTATGTCAACGCCGGTTACATCTCGAAGGTGCCGATCTTCGACGGCGTCGTCGACGACTTTAGCGGCGCGCTGAACCCCGACCCGCAGAACGAGAAGTTCCTGCATTTCGAGGGCGGGCTCGACTACCGGGCACTCGACCGGACCATCTCGGTGAGCCTCAATGGGTACTTCACGCAGTGGAAGGACCGGACCATTACGCGTGGGATCGTGACCACAGCCGGAGAAGACGCGCTCGTCAGTCTGCTGGGTCTGGACGCGGTTCACATGGGCATCGAGGCGGAGGCGGCCTTCCGGGTCTCCAATCTGCTGCGCCTGGATGTGTCTGCGGCCGTGTCCAACTGGAAGTACACGGACGACGTCTCGGGGACATATCGGCCCGACCCCGGTGCTCCGGCCGTGCCGTACGATTTCTACATCAACGATCTCAAGGTCGGTAACGCGCCCCAGCTGCAAGCCTCGGCGGCGGTGTCGGTCTTCCCGATCGATGGCCTCTTCGTTCAGGTGGTTGGCAGGGCGTATGGAAACCACTATGCCGACTTCAATCCGGTCGACCGGGACGATCCGGCCGATCGGGCGCAGAGTTGGAAGGCGCCGGGCTACGCGGTGTTTGATGCGCACTTCTCGTATTCGCCGCCGGCGGCGATTCGCTTCCTGGAGCGCGTGACACTGTTCGGGCACGCCTACAACCTGCTGGACGAGACGTACATTTTGGACGCCATCGACAACTCGTCGTTCAACGGGTTCGACCTCGACCACGACGCGGACGATGCTGAGGTCTTCTTCGGGCTGCCGCGGCGCTTCAACGCGGGGCTGCAGGTGCACTTCTAAGCTGCAGCGGATCGCAGAATGGCAGACGGGGGCCCTCTGGCAACAGGGTCCCCGTTCTGTCAGCAGTGAGCCGTCAGCAGTGAGCCATCAGCCATCAGCCGTCAGCTATCAGCCAGTCCGTCCGTTAGTCGTCTGATGGTCATCGCCCACTCATCGCCTTGCATCGCCCGTCAGTTCATCGCCGTCGCGAACACGACAGTCGTCTCAGTCGTTCATGTCGTCTGCCCCCCTGCCCCCCTCCCCCCCTGCCGCCCTGCCGCTCTGCCGCCGTCGCTATGTCTCCGCCCGCTTGAGCAACCAGAGGCCAAAGCCACCGAACAACATGTTGGGCAGCCAGGCCGCAAGGGTCGGCGGGACGATGCCCCCTGAGCCGAACGTGCGTGAGAGCTGGACCAAGACGAGAAACACGACGGTGGTGCCAAGGCTCACGGCCACCCCGAACGCCCCGCTGGTGCGTGGGCCGGAGACGACGAGTGGTGCGGAGAAGATCGCGATGATGAGGCACGTAAGCGGCACGGCGAGCTTGAGCGCCAAGTGCACCCGAAGGAGCCTACCGTCGCCGCCCGAGCGTTCCAGGGCATTGACGTACCGGCGCAGCTCCCCGTAACGCATCTCCTCGGGTTTCTTGGGCTCGATCAGCAGATCGGCCGGTCGTTCGACGAAGTTGCTCAGGTACATCGATTCGAATGCAAAATCCTGTGCGTCTTCGTCCCCACCGATGATGCGGAAGTGTCCTCGGCGGAGATCCCAGCGTGACGTTGCGGTATCGTAATTGGCTGTCGGCGCCTGGATCGCCAGCGTCGGGTAATCGGGGCCTGTTCCTTCGCGCTCGAGCACGGCGTCACGCATGAGTTGTCGCGCGACGTTGACCTCACGAATGGCGTAGTTCCAGCCCTCTTCCGCGCGGTACACGAAATTGTAGCGCGCGGACTGCGAACGCTGCTCCAATTCGCCCAATAGTTCCAACTGGCGACGGGTGGCCGGTGGAGCGAGTTCACCGATTCCGAGACCGATGACGGATGCGACTGTGGCTGCCACCAGCACCGGAACGATGACGCGATGGATGCTCTGTCCCGAGGCCTTGGCGGCAACGAGCTCGAAGTGGCGAGCCATGTTGACTAGGCTGAACACCGTGGCAAAGAGCACCGCGGCCGGCAGAATGAGGAATACCCGCTCAGGAAGACTGAACAGGTATCCAAGTGCGATCGCGCTTGGAGCGAGATCGCGGATCAAATACTTGTCGAGGTTTTCCGTGAGTTCGATGAGAATCACGACAAGCGGGAGCCCCAGTCCGGCCACCACGAAAATCGTGACCCACTGCCGCAGTAGATACCGATCGAGAATACGGATCATGTGGAGATCGGCTCTCGAGCCGCACGCGTCCTACCCCGGATTGCTGCCACGCGCCGTGACACGGTTCCCGCCTTGCTCATTCGCCACACGGCGATCGCCCCGATCGCTGCCATCAGGATGTTGGAAATCCACATTGCAAGAAACGGCGGCACGATCCGTCGGTTGGCTAGGGTCTCTCCTCCGATCAGTCCGATGTAGTAGATGAGGAACACGATCATTCCTGCTCCCAGCACGAGGCCGAGTCCACCACCCGGAAATCGGAACGCCAGCGGAATGCCGACCAGCACGAATACGATGCACGCTGCGGCAATCGAGTATTTCTTGTGGTACTCGACCTTGTAGGCCGCCGCCCGCGCTTCAGCGCTCCTTACGCGATCTCGCAAGGCGCGGACCTCGGCGGCCCGCTGACGCGGGACGGCACTCGTAAGCGGTCGTTGAACCGGCTGGCCGAGCCGCTCGAGGAGCCCTCCACGTATCGAGTCCGGCGTAACTGTCTGGGCGGCGAGATCTTTGACGCCGATCACGTCTCCCAACCATAGCAGCGCTATGCAGTAGATGCTGCGTCGGGGCATTGGGACATCGGTGTCGGCCGTGGCCGTGGGGAGGCCCACCAACTCTCGCAGCCCATTGAGCTCAGCGACGTCTGCTTTCAGCGTGTTGACCTCCGCTTCACGCGAGGCGGTGCGGACCACTTCTTCGAGCTGACATACGCCGCGCTCGCGGTCACCTCGGTAATCGTCGTTCTCACGGCGGATGAACTCACTACCCACACCCCGAACCAGCACGAGCTGGTGCCTGAAGCCCGTCTGCTGGAACATCTGGGGGTCATCGCGGTCAAACTCGTGGATGGAGCCGTCGAACAACGTCAGTTGCAGGTCCTCTTGGTTGGGGGCGAATGTGAGGCTGCCGCTGTCGGCGTAGATGATCCGCTTGCGGTTCTGCTCCTCCAGTTGGTAGACCGTGATGTCCCGCATGCCATACGTCGATTGATCGATCTGTGCGGCCCACAGTGCTGTGCGTCCCTTCTGCACCTCGTTGATGACGTGTTCTTTGAGCGAAAAGGTGGGCTTGGTCCGGATGATGTCCGACATGAGCGTGCGGAGACGGTGGTTCGTGCGGGGCAGAACTTGGTCGGAGAACAGAAACGAGATGACGGCCACGGCAGTGGCAGCCGCGAGGAGTGGGCGCACGATCTGTCCGACCGACACTCCCCCCGCTCGCATCGCCGTGAACTCGTGGTCGCCCGCCATCCGACTCACCGTGTAGAGGACCGCGACGAGCACCGACATCGAGAGGGTAATCGCAATGAGAAAGGGAATCGTGAGCGCAAAGAACTCGAGGATGACGGTCCACGGAAGACCCTTGCCTAGCAAGTCCTGCAGCTTGCGCGCAACTTGGCGCAGCAGTTCGAAGCTCGTGAGGGCCGAGAGCGCGAACAGGAACGGCCAGACGTGCTGTTTGAGCAGATAGCGGCGCAAGATCTTCATGGATGCCTGTAACTTACTATATTTGAACGACTTGAAGCGGCAATAGGCATTGCCGACCCTCACGTCTCACAAGGTGTACCCCCGACGACCCTCGATGGTGTCTCGTACCCTGGCAGTCTGCATCCTCGGCATGGCGTTGCCAAGCGTGATGCTGGCGCAGCAGCCCGACGCAGTGGTTCCCCGGGTGCGGGTGCGGTTGCCTATCCCCGCCTTCCAACTCCGTGTGCCGCCTTCGCTTGGACTCGGAGGGTACTTGAGTGCGCGGATACCGCCAGCCGTCGTGGCCAGCCGCTGGGAGCAGGAAGCCAGAGAGCGGGCGCTCGCCGATCGCGCCGCGCGGAGACGTCAGGCCCTGCTCGTGTCCTTGGGGCTTCAGGCGCTGCCGGCCGCTCAACGCCGTCGGCGGCTGGCTGGGATCCCCCGACCGGAGGATCTCGCGGCTCCCCTGGAAGAAGAGCGTGAGGGACCGCAAACGTTCCGGGCCGTATCCTCGTATGCGGACTTGGGGCTCGATCTCAGGGCACGGCTCGAAATGAAGCTGGATCGCCTGCGGAATGCGCGTTGCACGGCGGTCGAAATCAGTGACCCGGCATTGGGGTGTCAGGGTGGATTCCCAACGCCGTCGTTGGACCAGGAATTCCGCATCCGCGCGGGCGGGATCGTCAGTGAGCGCGTGTACGTGAACGTCGACTTCGACTCACAACGAGAGTTCAGCGCCAACAACAACATCAACGTGTTCTATCAGGGTCTCGAAGATGAGATTCTGCGACGGGTCGAAGTTGGGAATGTCAACTTCCGCGCACCGAACTCGCGGTTCATCACGGCGGGGGTCCCGGCGAATTCGTTCGGCGTTCAGGTGGAAGCGCAGGTGGGAGCGTTCGAGTTTCGTTCCATCGTGGCCCAACAGAAGGGATCCGCGGTTCGGGTGCGTGACTTCACCGTGGGGGAAACCACGACCCAGCCCGTGGAGCTTCAAGTCACCGAGCTTGACTACGAGCAGTCACGGTTCTTCTTCGTGGTCGATCCACGGACGTTTCCGTCGTTCCCCGACGTGGATGTGCTCAACATCAATGGCGATACACTGCCCACGGCACTGCAAATCAGAGATGTGCGCATCTACCGGTTGCGCGCTCAGAGCGGGCAGTTGGGCAACAACCTGAACCTGGGCGGGATCGAGGCTGTGGCCATCCGTGACGATAGCCCACAACGGGTGGGGCCGTTCTCGTGGGAGCTGTTGATCGAGGGACAGGACTACTACCTGGACCCATCGGCGACATGGTTCGGGCTCGCCAGCAGGCTGGGCACCGACGACTTTCTGGCCGTGTCCTATGTCACCACTGCCGGGGACACGGTCGGGACGTTTCCATCGCTCAACAGTGAGCAGGACACGCTGCAGCTGATTCACGAGCCCCGTCGTGGGCCGGAGGTTCCGACCTTCTCGTACGAGCTACGCAACGTGTATCGTTTGGCGGGGCAGGGCATCGATCGCGAAACCCTCGATGTTGGCCTGCGCGTCGGCATCTCGGAGCGACCGTTGGATGGCCTCGGGACCTATCTCTCACGCCTGCGGTTGGCCCTCCCGACTGACCCGCTGCGGCTGGATGAGTTCAATCGGGTGTTTCCGCGCGATCGGGATCCCGGTGGAGGTGTGCCGATCCGTGAGCTGTTCCTCGTGTTTCCCCACACCCAACCCTTCGCCGACAGCGAGCGCCTCCAGCCGGGTGAGCGGAACGACTCGCTCTACCGGACACCCGCCTACCTCCTGCGGACGCAGGGGCCCGCACCGCGCTTCACGCTCGATATCGATTACGAAGCGACCGGAGCCGGAGACCGATCGAACCTGAGCCTGGGCACGATCCAAGTGCGTTCGGGCAGCGAGCGGCTGTACGTCGGCGACCGGGTGCTCATGCGAGGCCGCGACTACGAGATCGACTACGCGATAGGACAGGTGACGTTCCTCAGCCCGGACGCGCTGTTCACGGGCGTGACACGCGTTCGTGCCGAGTTCGAGGAAAACCAGCTATTTGACGAAGCGCCGAAGACCATCGTGGGACTCTCGTCGACGTACACACTTCCTGGTGTGGGCGAGATCAGCGCGCTCGGCATCTTTCAACGCGAACGGACGGCGAGCACCCGTCCCGTGTTGGGGTTCGAACCGGCAGCGGGGTTCATCGGCGGCCTCAGCAGTGACCTGTCGTTCCGCTCGGAGGGTCTGACGCGCGCGTTGAACAGTCTTCCGCTCATCAGCACAACCGTACCGTCGACCCTGACCATCCGCGGAGAGGTCGCGCTGTCTTTGCCCAATGCCAACGTCACGGGTGCGGCGTACATTGAGGATTTCGACCGCGAATCGGCGTTTGGAATCCCGCTCACCGAACGTCGTTTCCAGCTGGGAAGCCGCCCATCGTCGGGTCTGGGACTACCGGCAACGCACCTTGGATTGGGCGGAGCGTTCGACGATGACGATGCGGTGCCGGCGGTGTGGCAGAACCTCATCCTGTCGTCTGGCGGCAACGCGCTGCAGTTCCAGCCGCAAGACATCGACTCGACGATCACGCTCGTCGGCTCTGGATTTACCGTGGAGACCGTGTTGTGGCTTTCGCTCAAGCCGGACACGGTCGGCGGACTCCCGGATCCGCTGACGGGAACGCCGCGGTGGGTCCTGCCGCGGACGCCGGGACCACGGTGGCGCAGTCTGACCCAAGCGCTCGGTGGTGGCTCTGGTGTTGGGGTCGATCTGTCGCGGGTGGAGTTCCTTGAGTTCTGGGTGCTGGAAGACGCGCTCAGGACGGCGAGGGACCAAGAGGCGTATCTCGTTTTCGATTTCGGAACGGTGTTCGAGGACGCCGTTGCGTTTGCTCCGCAGTCGTTCCAGGTGAGTGGGGCCGACACCACGTTTTCGGGCTTTCAATACATCGGGCGCGGCCGTCTGGACACTGAGAAGGATTCGCTGACGAACGTCTTCAATGCTCAAATCGACGATGTCGGCTTGCACGGCGATCGGCCCGACTCGTTGCTGAATGCGCAGAGCGGTGAGGTGCTCGACAGAACTCCGCTGTGCGATTTGCAGGGCCAAGGTGGACTCACGGCCTTTCCGCTCGGTGATCTGGCAGCGCGCTGTACCAATGGCAACGGGTTCTTCGATACGGAAGATCTCGACGGTGACAACCGGCTCGATGTGAATGTCGGTACAGCGCAAGAGGATTTCCGGCGCTACGTGTTTCCGGTAGGCAGCGACCGGTATTTCGTGCGCGATGGGGTGTCACTGCTGGATGGAGCAGGCAGGGAGCTGCGGTGGCGTCTGTATCGCATTCCGTTCCGGGTCGACACACTGCAAGTCGGCCAACCGAATTTGCGTCAAGTCGAATCAATGCGATTGACGGTTGTCGCGCCTGACAACGGCTCGAACGATCTGGAGTTCTGGATGGCCCTGGCGCGGATGCGACTCGTGGGCGCTCCGTGGCTCAAACGCTCCGACACGCCACTTCGTGGGTTGGGGGGAACGCGTGCATCACCGCAGGGCGAGGTTGTGGCCTCTATCGTCACTACGGAAAACACCGATCTCGGCTACACGCCGCCTCCCGGTGTGGCTGATCTTCCGGAGCGGGTTGACGTTGGATTGAGTTTGGGACAGGTCCAGATCAACGAGAAGTCGTTGCGCCTCCTGGCGACCGAGCTGTTCGCCGGTGACCGTGCCGAGGCGTTTATCCGCTTCGCTGGCGAAGGTGACAAGAACTTCCTCAACTACCGGCAGCTCCGGGTATGGGCGAGAGGTCGGGGTAGTGGGTGGGACGAACAAGACCTGACCTTCTTCATCAAAGCCGGGCGCGACGAGAACAACTTCTACCTCTATCGGACCACGGCGCGGACCGACACGTGGGAGCCCGAAATCGTCGTCGATCTCGACCGTTGGATTGCATTGCGAGCGGAGGCGGAGTCCCAGTGGCTAAGCGGCGCCCCGCCGTCAGGATCGGCGCAGTGCGGCGGCGATTCCACGGCGTACGTGGTATGTGACGGCCCGTATCTAGTGCAGGTGCGGGATCCGGCCACGGCGCCACCCAACTTGGCCCGCGTATCCGAGGTGGCCGTGGGGATGTATCGCACGACGGACAACGTCGTGATCGACCAGGCGGAGCTGTGGGTGGATGACATCCGACTGACGAGCGTGATTGATGACGCCGGCTTCGCGGCCGCACTCGATGCCCGCTTCGCGGCGGCCGACGTGGCGGAGATCAATCTTTCGCTCACACGGCGCGACGACAATTTCCGCCAGTTGGATCAGGATCCGAGCTACGTGACCGACGCCGCAACCCGGATCGGCGCGTTGTTTCGACTCGATAAGCTCCTCCCCGAGTCCTGGGGTCTCTCCATGCCGTTGACGCTGTTGCATCAGCGCACGAGCGCAAATCCCTTCTATATCCGGGGTACCGACGTGCGTGCATCCGAGTTGGACGGGCTTCGGCGTCAAGCCGGCGTGTCCACGAGCTACCAGCTCAGCATCCGACGGGTGCGCCGCGGACAGTCGTTCCTGGCTCGGACCCTGCTCGATCCGGTGGCCGTGACGGTGACCCGGGAATCGAGCAACAACGTGTCGTCCCTGACCTCCGCAGACACTCGCAACCGACAGTACAGGTTCCAGTACTCGAACACGGCGGGTGCGCGCACGACGCGCGGCGTGCCGGGATTCCTGGTGCGGCTCGTCGACAAGCTGCCGTCGTGGATCCGTGACAGCGAATTTGGCAAAGGCTTGAGGGGGTCCCGACTGCGGTTGAATCCCTATCAAGTCACGTTTGGCTCGACGTTGACTGACAATGTGACCGAGCGGTTCGTGTTCCGTGTGCCGGTCGAGCTGCCGGAGGATTCGATTCTGCAGCCAGTCCCGAGCGTCGTCCATGCGTGGCGCAACACGGCCGGGATCGAGTTTCGGCCGTACACCACGTTGACGTTGAACGCGAATTTCAGCAGCACGCGAGACTTGCAGGATTACGGCGATTCGACCACGGTCGGAAGGCTCTTGGAGGGCGAGCAGCAAACGATGCTCGGGACGGACATCGGGTTCGAGCGGAACCGCACCTTGAGCACCTCGATCAGCGTCGCACCACCGTTCACGTCGTGGCTTCGTCCGCGATTTTCGCTGGCGACGAACTTCTCGTTCAACCGCAATCCCAACAGGCAGGATCCGGTCCGCGTCGACGGCGATACAGCCGGTGCCTTCCGTGTTCCGGAGACGCTGCAGAACTCGCGGCGCCGGGAGGTGGGTGCTGCGCTGGACCTGTCACGCTTTGCATCGGGCATCGATGGCGATTCGGGGTTCGTTGCGGCACTGTTCCGTGGACTGCTGCCGGCCGATTTCTCTTACACACGCGAGCAGCGTTCGTCGTTCGATCGAGCGACCTTCGACGCGGGATTCGGTTACCACTTGGCGCTCGGCGGTCTGGAGCAGTTTCGTGAGCAGGAAGGCGTGCCGGCCACGGCGGCTGGCGATGTCGCGACGTGGCTGATCTCCGGTGGAGTGAGACTTCCCTTGGCATTGCAGGTGCGCGCAACATTCCGTGATTTGAGCAACGTCGCGTGGCAACGACGTGGCGCACAGGAGACGGAGATCCGGCAGATGAGCCGCGAATGGCCGTCCTTCAACGTCACCTGGTCGTACACACCTCCCGTATCAGTTCGCGCGGTTCTTTCGTCCGTGACCGCGCAAGGCCAGTATCGGGTGCTCGAGTCCACCCGAGAACAACCATCGTTTGCCGCGACGACGGAAGACGAAGTTGCGACGGTGCGGACCGAGAACAACTCGAAGTTCATTGGTCCCTCCCTCACGTTGGTGTGGATACAAGGGGTGACAACATCAGGTCGGTACACCTTCTCGAAGTCGGAATCGGTGACTTCGGGGAACGTGACGGAGAGCGAGCGACGGGAATGGGGCGCGACCTTGAACTTCGCGTTCCGACCTCCACAGAGCTTCATATCGTTGCGGAGCCGTATTCGCACCACCGTGGCGTTCAACTCCTCGATATTGTCAGTTTGCCTGCTGCGAACGGGTGTCGACGATTGCCGCACCGTGTCGGACAGCCGGCGACAGCAGTTGGACATTCGTCTCGATACCGGGTTCAGCTCGACGCTCCGCGGAGGTCTGTCGTTCAGCCACATCGTGAGCGAGCAACGACACACGTCGCAGAAGCTCACGCAGACTGTCTTCACCGTCTTCGGAGACATCACCTTACGCGCGGGACAGGTGCGATGAGACACGTTGTCGGTTCGATGCTGGTCCTCGCCGTCGCATGTGGCGGCGGCCACGAAAACCCGCCACCGTTTGATGGCCAAATGGCACTTCGCTACGTCGAACAGCAATTGGCGTTCGGGCCGCGCGTTCCCAACACGGAGGGTCACCGACGTACGGGAGATTGGATTCTCGCGAAGCTACAGGAGCGCGCCGACAGCGTCGAGGTGCAAACCTTCACGCATGTGACGACAACCGGCGACACGCTCGCGCTGCGGAACTTTGTAGGGAAGTTCCGGCCCGCAGCAGTTGAGCGGATCTTGTACATGGCCCACTGGGACACCAGACCGCAGGCCGACCGCAGTCCCAACCTCGGGCAGCAGCAGCTGCCGGTTCCCGGAGCGAATGACGGGGCGTCCGGCGTGGCATTGTTGCTCGCGGTGGCCGATGCGCTGAGCGATACCCCTCCCAGTTTTGGTGTCGATCTCGTGTTCGTCGATGGCGAAGACTACGGCGACTTCACGAGCAGAGACGATGTGCTCATTGGCTCGACACACTATGCGGATCAGCTCACGCCAGATCGGTTTCCACTGTTTGCGATCGTGTGGGACATGGTGGGTGACCGTGACCTGCAGTTGCACCAGGAGGGGTACTCGGTTCAGCGAGCACCGGAGGTCGTGGATCGAGTATGGAGCCGCGCCGCCGACCTCGGGCACGGGCGCGTGTTCCGACCGACGGTCGCGTACACCATGCTCGACGACCACGTTCCGCTGCTGGACGCAGGTGTCCGCGCCATCGACGTCATCGACTTCGATTATCCGCCCTGGCATACGACCGAGGACACACTCGATAAGGTGAGTGCTGAAAGCCTCCAGATCGTCGGTGAGGTGGCGGTGGCGTTGGTGAGATAAAGGGCGATGTGAAGGCTTCATCGTCTCTCTCCATCGCCCCCCCCTAACATCGCCCACTCATCGCCCGTCTCGTCGCGCTTGAATTCGATCCACTCGGCG
This sequence comes from Gemmatimonadota bacterium, assembly GCA_029862935.1. The sequence continues at coordinate 13,625 of JAOTWK010000040.1, forward strand.
ATATCGCGGATATGTGCTGCCCCGATGTTGGCTGCATCGTTTCCCACCATGTCCACTTCCGACGACCGTCGGGCAGCACTGCTGCTACTTGGGTTGGCGTTGGTGGGGCTCGTGGTGCGCATGGTGCTGGCGGGACCCCAGCCACCTGGCGCCGTCGCCTACCGACCGAGCAGCGCGGCGCGACCGGAGCAGGACTCGGTTGCGGCTCGAGCCGCGCGCTTGGCGCGGCCGCTCGCGCCAGGGGAGCGGATCGATGTCGACCGGGCCTCGGTCGAGGAGCTCACGAGGCTGCCCCGCATAGGGCCAGGTCTCGCGAACAGGATTGTGAGCGATCGAGATGCCTATGGGCCGTTCGGATCTCTTGCGGCGCTTGACCGGGTGCCGGGAGTGGGACCTGTGCTGCTCGAGGCGGTTGTGCGGCACGTCACGTTTTCCGGCCGCCCGACGCAGAAGTTGAGCCCCGTCACGGCGCCGCTACTTTCGCTCAATCGCGCATCCGTTGATGAGTTGACGAGCCTGCCAGGCATCGGGGCCACCCGAGCTGAAGCCATCGTGGCGTACCGCCACCGTGCGGGCCCATTTCGAAACGTCGACGACCTCGAGAATGTCCCCGGGATTGGCTCCAAAACGGTCGAACGGTTGCGCAAACGTGTCAAAATACCTTGACACCCCAACCGGGACTCATCACCTTACGCCGTTGCAGCCAAACGATTTGACTGACTTCGGGCACTCTTCCTAAAGGCGGGGATGGCAACAGCGGCGGCAGGCATCGAACGGCTCGGCGATCTCCTGGTCCGCGAGGGTCTGATCACGCGCGAGCAGCTCCTCCAGGCCCTCGAACAGCAACGTGGGTCGGGGATGCGGCTCGGGTACATGCTGGTCAAGCTCGGCATGGTGCAGGAGATCGAGATCACCAAGATGCTGGCGCGCCAGTATCGGGTGCCCGCCGTCGACCTGGGCCGGTTCGAGGTGGATGCCAAGATCATCAAGCTGGTGCCCGCCGATGTGGCCGTG
>JAOTWK010000041.1 GCA_029862935.1 Gemmatimonadota bacterium
CGGGTTGGGCCATCCCACTGTGGTGGCAAGCATCGCGGCGGTCGGCGGGCCGGTGCATCGCCTCATGGCGCTCTCGGACGAGGGGGAGGCCGTGCCCGCCCCGGGCGTGACCGTGGAGTTGCCTGAGGACCGGGTGTCGAGCGAGTTGGCGCGCCTTCGCGAGGCGTTGGGCCCGCTCGGCTTCGGCGTCTACCAGGCGGAGCAGCACTTCGGGTTCGAGCCGGACCGGCTCGCGATCGTCACCGGCACCGACCCGTACGAGTTCCTGCGGATCGTCCGCATTGATGGGATCAACTACGACCTCGAGCACGAGGCGGTGGTGGCCAAGCTTCGCGAGTGGGACAGCCGTTACGGCCTCGACTACCTCGGAGCGGGGCTGGATTGGGTGAACGCCCGGTTCAAGACCCTGCCGTCGGACATGGCGCCCTTCGCCCAAGAGGTCTACGCCTTCTGCCCGGACGTGGTGGACCAGGGCACGGAAACCGTGGAACGCCTCGCGGACGAAATGCGGCGGTCCGGGACGCTCTACTGCTGGTGGGACTGACGGCCGAGCCTAATCGCGTCGAGCCTGCGAAAGCCATGGGGCACTGGCTGCAAGGAGATCGAGAGTGAGATTCCGCAGTACTTCCATATTAGGTGGCTCCATTCTGCTGGCGCTCGTGGGACGAGCCCCTGCGTCAGGCCAGCTTGCCGAGCCGTCGCTCCGGTCGAAGATCGACAGCATCGTGGCGCCCTATCTGGCTGCCGCGGACTTCATGGGTGTTGTAGCCGTCAAACGCGATGGGGAAGCACCGCTCATCCTGCCGTACGGTCTTGCCAGCGTCGAACTCGACGTGCCGCATCAGGCTGAGAGCGTCTTCATGATCGGCTCCGTCTCGAAGCAGTTCACCGCTGCGGCCATTCTGCTCCTGGAGCAGGAAGGCAAGCTGAGCACGCAGGACCTGGTGAGTGTCCATCTCCCGACGTTTCGCCACGGCCAGGTGATCACCATCGATCAACTGCTGACCCATACATCGGGCATCGCGGACGTCTTCTCGCTGGAGCGTTTGGGCCAGTCAGCCGGTCAGGGTGGGACGTTCGAGGAGGTGATCAGCGACCTCAGCGACGCAGATCTGACGCACGCACCGGGCTCGGCGTATGCCTACAGCAACGGTGGCTACGCTGTGCTCGCGGCAATTGTCGAATCAGCCTCGGGAATGCGCTTCGGAGCGTTCCTTCGGGAGCGGGTGTTTCTGCCGCTGAACATGGCAAGCACGTGGCACGATGGCCCCGGACCGGTTCGGAGCGGTCGCGTACCTGGGTATGACCCGTGGGGCCGAGACCAGCTGACCCGGGGCATGCCCATCGCTGCCTCCTTTAGTACCGGTTCCGGATCCCTTTGGGCTTCGGCGGTGGACCTGCTTGCCTGGACCGCGGCGCTGCATAATGGCGGCATACTGAGCGACTCCGCGTATCGGAAGATGACGCACGATTACGGCAACGGGTACGGCTACGGCGTGAGCGTGTTTCGGCGCTTTGGCCGCAACGTGGTGGGGCACGACGGACGCATCGGCGGGTTCGCCAGCGATGTTGCTCGGTACGTGAATGACCGTCTGACGGTTGTCATCTTGAGCAACGTGCAATCCGTGGCCAAAGACGAGATCCGTCGGCTGGTCGCGGCTGCCGCATTGGGAGAGCCGTATGCGGTGCCGCCACCACGGCAGTACGCCATGCGGCCGTCCGCTTCCCTCTCCGAGTTCACGGGCCGCTACTCGTTCGGACCCGGGTTCATTGTGACCGTGACCGCATCAGACGGTCGGCTGCTCGCCCGAGCGAATGAGGGGGGCAATTCGGAGCTCGTCCCGCTGAACGACAGGGACTGGTTCTCGCGCACACTCTACGCCACCGTCCGGTTTGCCCGAAATGAAGACGGCTCGGTGGACAGGCTCATCTGGGGTCAAGGGAGCGGGGCGCCCGTAGGACAGCGGGTTCGAGAATGACCGGATCGAAACACGTAGCTACCGTCTGACGAATGATCCTTGCCGGATGCAGCCCGCGGTCGGTGCGCAGCTGCGTGCCGGGAGGAGGATCTCGGGGCCACCGATGTCAGGTCAGCACCTGAAGCGCGAGGCGGGCCGCGAACCGGCCCGCCTCCAGGTGCTGCACACGTCGAAAGAACTCACTGAGACCGGCTGTCTCCGGACCTCACGCACGAAGCTGGAGCTGCGGGGCGAACGGTTGAACGGGCACCCGCTTGCCGGTCGCACGATACAGGGCATTGGCGAGGGCCCCGAAGATGGGCGGGAAGGGTGGCTCTCCCAGACCCGTCGGGTCGATCTCGTTCTTGACGAAGTGAACGTCGATGGCCTTGGGGGCCTCGCTGTGACGGATGGTGCGGTACGTATCGAAGTTGGTGTGCGCCGGTACGCCGTTCTCGAACGTCATCGAACCGTACATCGCATTGCCGACGCCGTCCACGATGGCGCCCTCCGCCATGTTCATGGCGGCGTCGGGGTTCACCACGATCCCGCAATCCAGGGCGCAGCACACCCGTTGGATGACCGGCGCGCCGTTCTGGACCGTCACGTCCAGCACGTGCGCCGCATAGGAGTTGTGGCAGAAGTAGGCCGACACGCCGCGGTGCACGCCGGGCGCGGCGCCCTTGTCCCACCCGGACTTCTCACGCACCAGCTCCAACACCCCGGCAAAGCGGTCGGCGTCGTAGTCGTTGCGCTCGCCGACCGGGCGGGTTTTCGCGCGATTCAGCAGCTCGAGACGGAACGCGATGGGATCCTTCCCCATCGCTTCGGCGACCTCGTCGAGAAACGCCTGCTCCACCCCGGCGATGAAGTTGGACCTCGGCGCCCGGAATGCTCCAATGGTGATGTTGGAGTTGACCGACCATTCCTCGGCGAGGTAGTTGTCCACGGCGCCGGCCGGGAACCGGTCCGCGTGGAGCGGACTCTCCGGGATACCCCCGGCCTTCACGTGGAAGGCGATCAGGTTGTTGTCGGCATCCAATGCCGCCCGGTACGTGGCATGGTAGGTCGGACGATAGATGCCGAACGTCATGTCGTCTTCCCGGGTGTACATCAGCTTGACCGGCGCCTTCATCCGCCGAGAGATGACTGCCGCTTCGACCAGGTAGTGACTGTAGGCTCGCCGGCCGAACCCGCCACCCATGCGCGTCAATGTGATGTCGATCTTCTCGAGCGGCAGGCCAAGGCGGGCGGACAGCGTTTGCTCGATGAACTCGGGTGCCTGAACCGGTCCCGCCAACTCAGCCTTGTCGTTCGTGACGTGCGCGAAGCAGCAGATCGGCTCCATGGGGTTGTGGGCAAGGAACGGTGCGGTGTAGGTGCGCTCGACGATCTTCGCCGCCCGTGCGAACGCCGCCTCCGGATCGCCGTCCCTGCGCACCACCGTGCCGGGCTTGGCCGCCATCTCGGCCATGCGCGCGGTGTGGTCCGCCGTGCTCTCGCGTCCTGCAGGGATGTGGACGGTCTGCGTGCGGCCAAACCCGCCCACGACCTCGGTGCGGTCGGCGGCGGGCTCCCACTCGAACCGCAGCGCCCGCTTGGCGTTCATGACTTCCCAGGTCGTGTTGCCGACGACGGCGACTAGTTCCGGGAACGTGTTCGTGTCGAAGAAGTTCCGTTCGTATCCGTCTTCGAACGTCTTGAACGTGAAGATGTCCTTGATGCCGGGCATGGACCGGGCGGCCGTGTCGTCCACCGCCTTCAGCTTCATGCCGAACGCCGCGGGATGCGCGATCATGGCGACGAGCGTCCCCTCCCAGCGCTCGTCCATCGTGAACAGGGGCTGCCCCGTCACGATCTCGGGCCCGTCCACGTTCTTCTGGGACGTGCCGATGATCGTGAAGTGCTTCACCTCCTTGAGTTCCACCGCTTCGGGTACCGGGATCGTCGCCGCCGCCGACGCCATGGCACCGTAGCCCGCCGACCGGCCGCTGCTTCGATGATAGAGGACGCCTTCCTTCGTGGTGACCTCGTCCACGGGCACGCGCCACGCCTGCGCCGCCGCCTGGCGCAGCATCTGCCGGGCGGTGGCGCCTGCCGTGCGCAGCCCCTGCCACCCGCGCCGGATGCCCTGACTCCCGCCCGTGAACTGCCGGGCGTAGAGCGTCGAGTTGAAGGGCGCCTGCTCGACCACGACCTGTTTCCAGTCCACGTCCAGCTCTTCGGCCACGATCATGGGCATGGAGGTCTTCACGTTCTGCCCGAACTCAGGATTGGGCGACAGAATCGTCACGCGGCCGTCCGCCCCGATTCGCACGTAGCCGTTCGGCTCGAACCAGGACTCGGGCACGTCGTCCAGCGCCGCGAGGTCGAGTCCGGCGAGCCAGTTGAACCCCAGCATCATGCCGCCGCCGGCGAGGGCGGACACCTTCAGAAAGGACCGTCTGTTATGCGTCGTCTCGATGAGAGCCACCGGAGGTTCCTCGCGGAGATGAGGTTGAACGCGTACTACCGTTGATCGGGAACGCGCGCACGGCGGTTAGCCCCTGCCCTTCCCGGCCGCCGCCGTCTTGATGGCGGCATGGATGCGGAGATAGGTCCCGCAGCGGCAGATGTTGCCGTCCATTCCCGCGTCGATCTCTGCGTCACTCGGAGCAGGATTCTGGGCCAGCAGGGCGGCGGCGCTCATGATCTGCCCCGCCTGGCAATAGCCGCACTGAGACACATCGTGTTCGAGCCACGCCTGCTGCACCGGATGCGTCCCGTCGGACGAAAGCCCTTCGATCGTCGTGATGCGTTGGTTGCCCACACTCGACACGGGCAGCACGCACGAGCGGACGGCGACGCCGTCCAGGTGAATCGTGCACGCACCGCATTGCGCGATACCGCAGCCGTACTTCGTTCCCACCAGCTTCAGATGATCGCGTAGGACCCACAGGATGGGTGTGCGGGGATCGACGTCGACTTCGACGTTCTTGCCGTTTACGGAAAGCGTGATTGGCGCCATGGCTGCGATCGATTCAGGACGAAGGGAAGGTGAACGAAAGCGGATCGAAATGTTCGCTTTCTTGAAGCTGCCACCCGCGAACCGGAGACGCAAGGGCGTCGCATAGTTGCATAAGGAACCTCGTGAAGGCGTCAGGATCATTAGCAAAGCGCGCCATTCGTGGTCGGATTGCGCCATTCCGGGCACATGGCGTTGACAGCGGCCCCGGCGCGTCGCCTACCTTTACGCTCCCTTTGGAACGAGCGTGACCATGCTGCGATCTCCTCGCCATAGACCGCGCCGACCTGCCTCCCGGTGGGTCGTTCGGCTGCCGCTCGGGGTCGCCAGTCGATGAAGGAGTGGCACGAAACCGCCGCGATCGCGCGGAGCCTCCGCGACGCACTGGGCGCCGGGGAGGCGGTGGCGCTCTGTACCGTCGTGGCGATCGACGGGTCGGCGTATCGGCGACCCGGTGCCAAGCTCCTGGTCGGACCGACGATCCCCGGGCGCGGGGGCCTGAGCGGCGGGTGCCTGGAAGCCGACGCTCGGGAGGTTGCGCTCGAGGCGCTCGACACCGGACAGGCGCGCATCCGGCGCTACGAGACCGGCGAGGACACCGTCTGGGCACTCGGGTTGGGGTGCGACGGGACAGTCGAGGTGTTCGTGCAGCCCGTGAACCCAGGCCAGACCGCCGTGTGGAAGCGCGTGGCGGAGCTGCTTCAAGGGGAAGACGCGTTCGTGCTTGCCACGGTGGTCTCGGGACCGGCGACGGGGCAGTCCGTCGTGATCCACGGCGGCCGGGTGAGCAGCGCGACCGGAGTGGAAGGGGTGGACGAGCAGCTCATCCCCCTGGCCCGGGACCGCCTGGCCGACCGGCGGTCCCGGCTCGTGGACGTGGACCAGTGCACCGTGTTTTTCGACGTGCTACTCCCACCGCCGCGGCTCGTGATCGTCGGCGCCGGGGACGATGCCATGCCGCTGGCGCAGGCGGCCGCGGCCGTCGGGTTCCGCGTCACGGTGATCGATCACCGCCCCACCCAGCTCGCGGCGGAACGATTCCCGGAGTCGGCCCACCTCGTCCAGGCAGCGCCGGAGGACGATGCCGGCACCCTGGCCCTCGATCGGGAGTGTTTCGCCGTCGTGATGAACCACGCGTTGGTGCGGGACCGCGCGTGGATCCGCACGCTGCTCGCGTCGCCCGTGTCGTACATCGGCGTCCTGGGCCCGCGGGCGCGGATCGACAAGATCCTGCAGGAGTTCCCCCGGGACACGTCGGACCGCGTGTTTGGACCCGTCGGTCTCGACGTCGGGGCGAACGGTCCGGAGCAGATCGCCGTGAGTATTCTGGCCGAGATCCTGGCCGTTCGTGCGGGCCGCACGCCGCAACACCTGCGCGAGCGGCGAGGCCCGATCCATGGCGGCTGAACGGGAGGGGCCCGTTGCGGGGATCGTGCTCGCGGCGGGCACGTCGTCGCGGCTGGGGCGCAACAAGCTGCTGCTGGAACTCGGCGGCGAGTCGGTGGTGCGGCACACGGTGCGCAATGCCATCGAGGGCGGCCTCACGCCGGTACTGGTGGTCCTCGGGTTCGAGGCGGGCCAAACGCGCGACGCGCTGACCGGCCTCGCGTGCGAACCGGTGGACAACCCGGAGTACGCCCTCGGCATCAACCGCTCGCTGCAGGTGGGTCTCGCCGCGGTGCCGCCGGAGGCCGTGGCCGCCGTGGTACTGCTCGCGGACATGCCGCTCGTCACCGGCGCGATGATCACGGCGGTCGTGAGGGCGTACCGTCGGTCGGCCGCACCGCTGGTGATCTCGCAGTTCGGAGAGGCACAGGCCCCGCCCACGCTGTACGATCGGTCGCTGTTCGGCGCGTTCCGGGAGCGCGAAGGCGAGGGTGCCGGCAAGCGGGTGGTCACGCGGCATCGCCAGGACGCCGTGTCGATCACGTTCCCGCCGGGTGCCTTGGTGGACCTGGACCGACCCGACGACTATCGGCGGCTGCAGGCCATGTTCGCGGACAACGTCCGTGATGCCCCCAACCCCCCAACCCGATCGGGACGCCCCCGCTCCAACTAGATGAGAACCCGAGCCGGTGCGGATGGTCGGCGGCGATGGAATCAGGCACAATCCTGCCACTCGGCTCGACGGCGGCGGTACTCTGGTGGTGAAGCCCAGCGTGTGGCGCATTTCGCCAACACGTTGGCGCGGTTTGCGAATGACAGGCCCAGCCTGGCGGCCTATGTTCTGGCATCGGGCAGACCCGGCACCCGATCCCTCGCGCCCGGGCAGGTCCGACGCGGCCCAACGATGGCCCCGGAGGAGCGCCATGACGAACCGATTCCGCATTTCCGCCATGCTCGCGCGCAAGCTCGAGGAGTTGGGCGTTCAGCCGGAAGACGTGCTGCGGCAGGCGGGCCTGCCGACGCGGCTGTTCGACCGGGATGAGAAGATCATCCTCAGCACCGAAGAGTTGTTCGCGTTCTATCGCGGGCTCGCGGCCGCCAGCTCGGATCCGGCCATTGCGCTCAAGCTCGGCACGGAGCCTCGGCTCGAGCGGTACAATCCACTCGGCATCGCCGCCGTGACGGCGCGGTCGTTCCGGGACGCGCTGGCGCGGATGGCGCGCTACAAACAGATGACGTGCCCCGAAACGCTGGAGGTGCTGGACCGCGGAGACGAAAGCCGGGTGGAGTTCCGCTACCTGCTCGCGCAGGAGGCGGAGCCGCCGCTGATCGTGGACCTGGCCTTTGCCTTTGTGGTCGGGATCGCCCGTCGCGGGAGTGGCGGGGCCATCACCCCGAGGCGGATCGAGCTGCGCGGCGCCGCGCGGAACCGCCGGATGTACGAAGCGCACTTCGGCTGCCCGGTGACGTTCGACGCCCGCCACAACACGATCGTGTTCGCTAGGGCGGATCTCGATCGACCGTTCCTCACGCACAACCCCGATCTGTGGACGGCGATCGCGCCGCAGCTGGACGCCGAGCTGTCTCGGGCCCTCGCCTCGGATGCGATCGGCGAGCAGGTCAAGGGCATGCTGAAGCAGCTCCTGCCTCGGGGGCGGCCGGCGATCGAGGACGTCGCGAAAGAGCTGCGCATGAGCGCGCGAACGCTGCAACGGCGACTCGCCGAGGCCAGCACGACGTTTCAACAACTGCTGCAGGGGGCGCGCCGGGAACTGGCCCGGCATTATCTGCTCAACTCGTCGTTGGAGCTCAAGGAGACCGCCTACCTCCTCGGCTACGAAGACGCGCATTCGTTCTTCAGGGCGTTTTCCAGTTGGGAGGGCCGCCCACCCGGCGAGTGGCGCACGCGTCACACCCGGACAGCCACCTGACGATTTTCGGAGGACAATCCATGCAGAAACGGAAGCTCGGCACCAGCCAGCTTGAAGTCTCGGCCATCGGCCTCGGCTGCATGGGACTGAGCTTCGGGTACGGTCCTGCCGTGAGCAAACAGGACGGCATCCGGCTGATCCGGGCCGCGGTCGAGCAGGGCGTCACGTTCTTCGACACCGCCGAGGCCTACGGTCCGTTCACCAACGAGGAGCTGGTGGGCGAAGCGCTCGCCCCGTTCCGGGACGAGGTGGTGATCGCCACCAAGTTCGGCTTCGCCGAGGGCTTGCCAAAGAAGGGGTTGGACAGCCGACCGGAGCGGATCCGCGCGGTGGCCGACGCCTCGCTCACGCGTCTCAAGACGGATCGGATCGATCTGTTCTACCAGCACCGACCGGACCCGAACGTCCCGATCGAGGATGTGGCCGGCACCGTGCGGGACCTGATCCGGGAGGGCAAGGTCAGGCACTTCGGTCTCTCCGAAGCCAGCGTGGATACGATCCGCCGCGCGCACGCGGTGCAGCCGGTCACCGCGCTCCAGAGCGAGTACTCTCTGTGGTGGCGAGAGCCCGAGGGCAAGGTGTTCCCGACACTCGAGGAGTTGGGCATCGGGTTCGTTCCATTCAGCCCCCTGGGTCGGGGCTTCCTCACCGGCAAGATCGACGACACGACGCCGTTCGACCCCTCGGACTTCCGGCTCCAACTCCCCCGGTTCACGCCCGAGGCGCTGAAGGCGAATCAGGCCCTGGTCCAGCTGCTCGGCACGATCGCGAAGCGGAAGCAGGCGACCCGCGCGCAGATTGCGCTCGCGTGGCTGCTGGCGCAGCGGACCTGGATCGTGCCCATCCCGGGCACGACCAAGGTGCACCGGCTGGAAGAGAACCTGGGCGCAGCGGACCTCGCGCTCACTCCCAAGGACGTGCGCGCGATCGACGAGGCGGTCTCGAAGGTCAAGGTACGGGGAGCCCGGTACCCGGAGCACCTGCAGAAACAAGTCGATCGCTGAAGTTCACGGTGCGGTCGCTGAGCGGCGACGGCCAAAAGCGCGTGAAAGACCGACAATCACGGCCAAAGGCGCCGTATCAAGCGCTGACCGTTAGACGGCCCCACCGCGCTTGGACTTTCTCGTGTGCGCCCGCAGCCAGTCTGCGAGTTCGCGCTCGGACACATGCCCCTCTGCCAACGCAAACATCACCGTGACGATCTCCTCCTCCTGCGCCGCAAAGCCCAATCCATTGAGCTCGAGAAAGATCACCATCACGATGAACGCCACCCGTTTGTTCCCGTCACGGTAAGGGTGGTTCCGACAGAGGGCGAATCCATACGCGGCAGCCAGGGTGGGCACGTCCGTCGTCTCGTCGTAGTGCCACTTGTGACGCGCCCTCGCGAGGGCAGCCTCAAGCGCGTCCTCGTCCCGCATACCCGCCAACCCGCCGTGCTCTCGGACTTGATCCAGATGCACCGCGTCCACGACGAGCCGCTCGACCCACCGGGGCTCCGCCACTACTTCGCGAGCTGTCGCAGAGCGTTGCGGTACTTCTTGGCCGTCTTCGCAGCGATGGCCAGGGCCTTCTCGACAGTCGGGTCATACGGACTGAGCAGAATGCCTTGCTCGGTCTCGACCGCCAGCACGCGGTCACCGGCGGCGAGGTGCAGGCGCTCAGCCATGTCCTTCGGTATGGTGGCGCCAACGGACCCACCCACCTGGCGAAGCTTGAGTTCGCGAACCATGTTGCCCTCCATGACGCAGCGGCCTGTTGGAGGAAAGTAGCACAGGAGTGCTATCAACGACAGGGACACGAAGCGGAAGCTCGCTGAGACCTATGCCTGGTCAGTCACGACTCCGCCGCCCCCGGAATCCGATGCCGGTGCTCGTGCGTGACGCCCTCGTCCGCCGCGACCTCATGGACGCGTTCCGGAAACGGCCCCCGTATCAGCAAAACGACTACTTGGGGTGGATCGCGCGGGCCAAGCGGCCTGCAACGCGTGAGAAGCGACTGGCACAGATGCTCGATGAACTCGCAAGCGGCGATCGTTACATGAACATGGTGTACCGTGCCAAGCGGTGACGGCACCGGGTCCTCATCGCGACGCATGCGCGGGACGCGGCGCTCCTCCTCGCTCCCCCCTTGTTCGATCCGAGGGGCGACGGCCCTCCCGCTTCTTCTTCTCGGTGCACTGGCCTGCCCGTCACCAGCCGAACCCGCCTCTGGTGTCACCTTGCTCGTCACCAACGGGACTTGTCAGATGGGCGAGTGCGAGCCGCTGCTGATTCTCGGATTCCCGAGCAACCAGCCGCAGACGCCCGGGGGCTTCTGGTCGCTGGACCTCGGTCTCGTCAGTGCGTCACCGGCGTGTCTGATGCTGCCAGCCTCGGCAACCTTTCGCGTGATTGGCGTGTCCGACGACGGAACCAAGACCGATACGACGACCTACACGTGGACGACTGCTGATCCGCTCTCGTTGGCAGGCCAGCCAGCGACATCGTCACGCCTTCTTACTGCGCCCACCACAGTGGCCTTCGTGCCGGCCAACGCGGGCGGATGGAGGATCACGCTACCCGGTGAGTCCCCACCGGCTCGTAGCTCTGCCTGTGCACCCTGAATTCGCCGGCCCTCGCGCGATGCGAGATCGCCACAACAAAGGAGGTGTGACCTGCTCAAGGCTGCAATTCCCGTCCTGCATATCAGTAGCTCAGTCGCGACCGAGGCGTTCTACTGCAACCAACTCGGCTTCCAGCGGCGATTCGCGTACCGTCCCGCGACGACACCGGACCCGTGCTACATGGGCTTGACGCGGGACGGGGTGTGGCTGCACCTGTCGTCACATTCGGGCGACGGGGTCCCGGGCAGCGCGGTCTACGTGGTGGTGGATGATGTGGATGCCCTGCATGCGGAGTTGGTCGCGAAGGGTGTTCCGATCGACACCGGACCGGTAGATCAGACGTGGGGCAACCGCGAGATGTACGTCAAGGACGCTGACCGTAACAGCATTCGTTTCATCCAAGAGCGTAGCGGTTGACCACATGCCGCACCTGACCAGACCCATCGTGGTGGGCGCAGTGGCGGCCCTCGTGGTGGGGTGTGCGACCGGACATCGGCGCCTGTCGGGAGCCTCGGCGGACACCGTGCGGGTCCTCGCCTACAACATCCATCACGGCGAGGGCATGGACGAGGTGCTAGACCTCCAGCGCCTGGCGGCGCTGATCCGAGACCTCGACCCCGACCTCGTGGCGCTCCAGGAGGTCGACAGTGTGACCACGAGAACCGCGGCCGTCGATCAGGCGGAAGTGCTGGGACGTCACACGTCCCTCGAACACGTGTTTGGCGCGTTCATGCCGTATCAGGGTGGAGCATACGGCATGGCGCTACTGTCTCGATGGCCCATTGCCGAGTCGTCGAACCTCCGGCTGCCCGACGGAGCGGAGCCGCGGACGGCCCTGAGTGCTACGGTCACGTCACCCACAACCGGGCGGCGGCTTCGGTTTGTGGGAATTCACTTCTACCGGACGGATGAGGAGCGGCTCGCCCAGGCCACCAGCCTCGAGGCCCAGCTCGGCCGGGGAGATCTTCCCACCATTTTGGCAGGCGACTTCAATTCGCTGCCGGGCTCAACGGTGATGACTCACCTGGCGAGGTCGTGGCGCATCGTCGCCAAGGGCGGCGACCGATTCACGTTCCCTTCGTACGCGCCGGAACGCGAGATCGACTTCGTCCTGCTTCGACCGGCCGATCGGTTCGAGGTGTTGAGCCATCGCGTGATTGACGAACCGGTCGCCTCGGATCACCGACCCGTCATGGTCGACCTTGTGATACGGCACTGAGGGTGGATCGTTGCGTGTCGAGCCGTTGAACGCTGGGCGCGGACCGGCTTCGAGCCATGGGTGAGTTCGTGTATCGGCCGATGCGGACCGGCGAGGAGGAAGCCGTCGCGGACCTCGCCGCGCGGGTCTTCAACCAAGCCGTCGCCCCGGGCTATGCCGACGAGGGCGTTCAGGAATTTCTCCGATACGCCTCCGCCGCTCGGGTGCGCGAGCGACTGCAGGCCGACCATTTCGTGCTGGTGGCGGAACGGCGCGGGGAGCTCGTCGGGTTCATCGAGATGCGCCACTCCGAGCATGTGGCGATGTTGTTCGTGACGCAGCCGGGGCGCGGTGTGGGGAGAGAGTTGCTCCGGCGGGCGATTGCCCGTTGCCGGCAGGCCGTTCCCGACCTGACCCGCGTCACAGTCCACGCTGCCCCAGGGGCGGTCGAGATCTACGCGCGGCTCGGATTCAGGGCGCTGGAACCGGAGCGGATCGAGAGCGGCATCCGCTTCGTGACGATGGCGCTCGAGTTGGATCACGCAGTGGATGGGTCTGGGAGCGGTACCGGCTGACCGGGCACAGCCGCCACCGCAGATTGCACGTTCAAGAACACGTTCCGATTCGAGCCCAGCACGCCATCGGCTTCGGGGCGCGCATTCTCAGACGCAGACGTGTTCGCGGATGTGCGCGGGGACGAGTCGGCGTTCCGATACCACCCCGTGCACCACGGCCTTGAAGAAGTCGGCCAGGAACGTCAGGTACGACGTATAGACCGACGACCCCGCCATCCGATAGTTCTCCCGCAGTATCCGGTGCGCTCTGGGAAGGTTGTACCACGGAATCCCGGGGTACAGGTGGTGCTCCAGGTGGTAGTTGATGTTGCAGATGAGGAACGACAGCACGGGTGTCGTCGTCACGGTGCGGGTATCGGTCAACTCGTTCCCCGAGGTCGTCATGCCGTGCTCGGCGATCCCACGGACGTTCGCCACCTGACCGGCGACGATCAGCGGGAGGAGCCAGCCCTCCACCATCCATGACGAGGGAAGGAGCGCCCACCCGAGCGCCACGATGCCGATCATCGCGAGCCACTCGAGCAGTACCAGCATACGATCGCCGTTCTTCTTCGCGTTGATCACGGCGTTGATCGGCACCAGGACCAGATAGAGATACACGGCGAGGAAGAAGACGAAGACATAGAGCCATCGCAGCCAGAACGAGCTGGTGGTGATGTTCTCGATATTGTCCGGATCCCCTGCGTCCCGCACGTACTTGTGATGCAGCGGGTGCATGATCCGGTACCCGGACGCCGAAAACACGACGGGGGTACCGACCAGAAACCCGATCCAGCGGTCGATCTTCGGATTGCGGGTGAAGAGGTTGTGCGACGCCTCGTGCCCCAGCACGGACAACGTGCTGAGCGAGAGACCTGCGATGAGATAGCCCACGATGCTGACGGCCAGGGAGCCGGAGCTGATGGACAGCCACGCTGCCCCGAGCCAGATCGCGAAGTGGAGCGGAACCACCCAGTTCCATCGCTTGTCGAGGCGGTGCAGTGCCTTCAGGGCGTTGCGCTGCTCCGGTGAGAAGTCCTGCCGCGTCATCGGGGAAGCGACGTTCCCCTCAGGGCAGAAATACAGTTCGTCCTTCGCTGTTCGCCTAACCGTGTTGGCTTCGGCGACGGCCTTTCCATCCGTCGCACCAACCATCCCCTGTGACATGTGCGTGTATCGCTTCCGTTACCGTGGTCAACCAATTCCGCTTTTCGAACTCTGCTGACAAGAACACCATTGGAAACCCAAAAGTTTCGCCGCGGACGGCGGGAAAATAGTGAGGTTCTGCCGGAGAGTCGAGTCCCCTCGCTCGTCTTGCCGGGGGAGGCCACGGCGTCCATCTTGGGGCCTGCGGACCGTCTTTCTGGAGCGGAGCTTGTCAGCGATTGCGGAGATCACGGGGCACAGCGCGAGCTACCGCCCGTTCCGGGACCGCCGAGCACCGCACGTGATTGTGGCGCTCCTGCTCGCGGCCGCGTTGGGCTGCACCGGACCACACACCCGGGACGAGGAGCGTACCGTGCCCTCCAGAACGATCGAGGAAGTGCTCGCCGCTCATGCCGACTCGCTGATGGCGTTGCCCGGCGTGATCGGCACGGCGCTCGGGCAATGCGACGGCGACCTTTGCATCCGTGTGTTCGTGACGGACTCGAGCGAGACCGTGCGCCGTCGCATTCCCGATCAACTCGACGGGTATCCCGTTCGCGTCGAGGTCACGGGACCGTTCCGTCCTCGACGGGACTCGGCGTAAGCGAATCGCGTTACGCTCCGCCTACACATCCAGGCTTTCTTCTCAATGCAGCATTCAGCGCTGAAGACGCGGTTGCTCTGCATGCTGCTCGTGGGCATCGGAGCGTGCGGCCGCACGTCGCCACCGCCGACCTACGAGCTCGCGTTCGTGTCCGACCGCGATGGGAACGGCCTGGACATCTTCCCGACCACGATCGACACCGCCTCTTTCCGCAACA
>JAOTWK010000473.1 GCA_029862935.1 Gemmatimonadota bacterium
CGATCGCGACGGCATTTGCGCAGCTCGAGGCCGAGGCGGCCGGGCTTGGGTATGCGGCCACGCTCCGTATCGTAGGCCGCACCGACTCGACGGGCGCCACTTGGACAAACTGGCAATTGAGTCAGGATCGTGCCGCAGCGGTCGGACGGGCTCTGGCCGCTCGAGGGGTCGCGACCGAGGCCCTGGAAACCATCGGCGTGGGAGACAGCAGACCGATCCGCGATGACGACCCGGTTGAAGCGGCCCGCCTCAACCGGAGTGTGTCGTTCGAGGTCAGGCTCGCGCCGGGCACCATGAGACGAGGCGGGTTGGAATGATCCAGAAGAAGATCTGCATGGTGGGCGTGTTCGGCACCGGCAAGACGAGCCTCGTGCGCCAATTCGTCCATTCCAAGTTCTCTGAGAAGTACCATTCGACCGTGGGGGTCAAGATCGACCGGAAACCGGTTGAGCTTGGCGGCACGACGGTGAACCTCTTGTTGTGGGACCTCGAGGGACGCGACGGCACCCAAGACATTCAGACAAGCTACCTTCGAGGGGCCTCCGGGATCATCTACGTCGCTGACGGCACGCGTGTTCGGACCTTCGATCAGGTCTTCGAGCTTCGAGCCATTGCCGACGAGGCACTCGGCGTCGTGCCGTCGGTGTGCGCGGTCAACAAGGTCGATCTCGTCGATGCCTGGCAGCTCGGCGACGAACGGTTAGCCGAACTGGACCCGACCCAGTGGCATGCCCTCACGACCAGCGCCAAGACGGGAGCGGGTGTGGAAGAGGCGTTTCATTGGCTCGCGGGTGCCGTGATCGGAGAGCGATCCCAATGACGGCCCACGAGAATCCCCCCCAACCGTTCAAGACGGTCGACGCGTTCGGGTTCTCGCACATCGGGAATGTGCGGCCGGCCAATGAAGATCATTTCCTGGTGGCCGCGCTCAGCCGGTCGCTGGAGTTGCGCCACACGAACCTGCAGGGTGTGCCGGCACTGGAGGGCTCGCATCGCGCCATGGCCCACCTCTTCGTGGTCGCCGACGGGGTTGGCGGAGTGGCGGGCGGCCAATTGGCCAGCGGGGAAGCCGTCAGGGCGCTGACCGAATACGTCGGGTTGGCCGCCACCTGCTTCTACAGTACCGCTGTCGAGGCCGAACAGGAGTTCATCGAACAGCTCGAGCGTGCGGTCGCGCGGGCGGACCAGCGGGTGAAGGAGTACGCGCCCACGGGACGCGGACCCGCCACAACGCTCACGATGGCCATTCTCGTCGGGGAACGCGCGTATATCGTGCACGTGGGTGACAGTCGAGGATATCACTACCGCGCCGGTCGGCTGCGTCAGTTCACCCAGGACCAGACGATGAGCGAACTGATGGTGGACGAGGGCGTCATGACCGAGGAGCAGGCACAGAAAGCCGGTCTCGACCACGTCCTGTCGGGGGCGATCGGCAGCGAATACACACCGTCAATCGGCGTGCTCGATCTTCAGCTGGGCGACATCTTGCTGCTGTGCACGGACGGTCTCACCAAGCACGTCGCCGACGAGAACATCGCTGCCATCCTGAAGCAGCCGAAGGAGGCCGAGGCAGCCTGCAACGAGCTCGTCGACGAGGCGCTGGATCGCGGCGGCACCGATAACGTCACCGCGATCGTGGCTCGGATGATTCCGAGCTGACCAACCCACCTTCCGGCCGGGCGTTCACGGCAGCAGGTTCGTATCCAATGGGTGGCATCAGCCCGGAGTTGTGCCGAACCCGCGGGGCCCCAAGGTGTACTGCAATGCCTGAACGGAGATGGAGGTAATCATGTGTAATAGCCATGTCGGGACGCGAGTGGTGTGGCTCGGCTTCGCCCTGGCCGTCATCGCCTGCGGCCCATCCCAGGAAACGCGGACACGCCTGGCCGAGCTCGAGGGGGTCGCGGCTCAGCGCGACAGCCTGATGCAGGAGGTCGCTGGCATAGCCAAGCTGATGAGCGACATCAATGCCGAGGTCGCCGACGTGCAGCTCGAAGGCGTACAGCTCGCACAGGCGGAGTCGCCGATCCAGGCTTCGCGCGATACGGTCCTGGCCAAGATCCGCGTGCTCAATACGCGGTTGGGCGAGACGCAGTCCAGACTAGACGACTCGCGGCGTCGCATTCGCGGCATGACCCGGATCACCGACAGCCTGCGCACGACGCTCGAGGAGACCGTCACCAATTACGAGCAGATGCTCGACGCCCAGCGTACGACGATCGCCATGCTGACCGAGCAGATGCAGACGCTCGAGACGGAGAACGTGAGGCTCGCGGCGAGCATCGACACGCTGTCGGCCGAGGTCGACACGCTGCGGACGGCGACCAGCACGGTGTACTATGTGGTCGGGACCAAGGACGAGCTCATCGAACGCGGTATCATCGAGAAGAAGGGCGGATCGAGAATCCTGTTCATCTTCGGCAGGGCGGGAGAGACGCTCGTGCCGGCCCGGTCACTCAAGACCGAGGACTTCACGCCTATCGACAAGTGGGACGTGACCGAGATACTCCTACCCGACCCGCAGAAGAGCTATACGATCGCCTCCCTGCAGGACGCCTCGTATCTGCTCGAGCCTCCGGACGACAAGGGCCGCGTGCGGGGCAGCCTCAAGATCGGCGCGCCTGAAGGGTTCTGGGCACCATCGCGATTCCTGATCGTGGTCGAGGGCTGATAACAGCTACGACCAGACGCGGCGAGGGCCGCCCCCGGTGGGGCGGCCCTCGTTGCATCGACTGGATCGAACAGCCCACCGTCAGTTTGGTGGGTGCACTCCCTGCCCGCCGTAGTCGCGGTCTCGCCCAATGCTCGGACCCGAGGGCGTGAGGCCCTCGTTGTTCAGCTTGGCAACCACCTGGCGAATGGAGCCCGGGAACGGCTCCGTCCGGCCGTTCTTGCCATAGGCGTCGGTATACCAGACCTGTGGACCCTCGGCGTTCCTGAGGCGGATCGAGTTGATGTCCACGTCCCGCCGCGCACCGTCGAAGGCCGACCGGGGGTCGTCAAACGTGATCCCCATGATCGTGCCATTCGCCGTCGACTCGTCGCACAGCCCGCCCCGCGCCCGTCGTCCGTCGGGCAACACTTCGTAGCAGAGATCGATGGGACGGCCAATCAGGTCGGGACTGGCCGGATCGTAGTAGCGGCTCGGGTTGAACACGTTGAAGTACGGGCCGATGCTGGCCAACGTGTGCCCGTCGGCACTTCGGATGCTCTGGGAAAACTGCCAGCTCTCCCGCAGGCCGGCGCCGAAGCTCGAGTTCTCACCGTCCGGCACGAGGATGTGCCGCTCTACGCAGGTGCGATCGGGGATGAGTCGGCGGCCG
>JAOTWK010000474.1 GCA_029862935.1 Gemmatimonadota bacterium
ACGAGGAGCAGTTCATGTATGCGCATGAGCTGTTGTCGGCGGCAGGATTCGAGCATTACGAGGTCTCCAACTACGCGCGACCCGGTTACCGCTCGCGTCACAACCAGGCCTACTGGACCGGCAAGCGTTACCTGGGGGTAGGACCGGCCGCTCATAGCTTCACCGGTTCCACCCGCCACTGGAATTTGGCGCCGTGGGCCGCGTACGAGCAGGCGATGGCCGACAATCTCGATCCAACGGAGAGCGTCGAGCATCTGTCCGCCGATCAGCAGGCGCTTGAGGCGGTCTATTTGGGGCTCCGAACGTCCGACGGGGCACCCAAGAGCTTGCTCATCAGTTGGCCCGGCTCGATCGGCCAGGCCGGTATCAAGGAGGGCTGGCTGTTGGACCGCCACGGCCGGGTCTCTCTCACCGCCCAAGGGTGGTTGCGGCTGGACTCCGTGATCACGGCCTTGACCACTTCGGCCGAAAGTGGCTAAGATGACGCGTTGACCACTTGAGGCCAATGTGGCTAATCGGCTGTAAAACAATGACTTGGGTAAGAAAGCACGACGACTTGACAGCGCGCGAGCGCACGGTGCTCGAGGCAGTCATCCACTCATTCGTCGAGACGGCGGAGCCTGCCGGCTCTCGCACGATCGCGAAGAAGTACAATCTCGGTGTTTCGGCGGCGACGATCCGCAACACCATGAGCGATCTCGAGGAGCGGGGATACCTGTATCACCCGCACACGTCCGCCGGGCGCATTCCCACGGATCACGCCTACCGCGTGTACGTCGACGACCTGATGGCGCCGTCACCGCCCACCGCTCGCGAGCGGGATCAGTTGCGCCGAGAGTTGGGCCGTGAGGGCTCGGGCATCGAGGGACTGCTACGCACAGCGGCGGAAGTTCTGGGTGTGCTGACACAGGAACTTGGCATCGCGGTGGCGCCGGGCTTCGATAACGCGGAGCTCGAGCGCCTCGAATTGGTGCAGGCCTCGAATGAGCGCATTCTCATGATCCTCGTACTCCGGGGCGGCGCGGCTCGGACGCTCTTCGTGGAGGTGTCGGACCTGATTCCGAGCGAGGCGCTGGCCAGCGTCGCGCACGTCCTCAACGACCGTCTGGCGGGTCTGCCATTGCGCGAGATTCGCGTGAGCTTCCGCGAGCGGCTGCGGGACGTCGACACCGACCCCGAGGCAGGGCAACTGCTCAACATCTTCATCGAAGAGGCGGACCACCTCTTCGAGATCGGCTCGCGTGATGACGGGGAGTTGGTGCTGGGGAGTGCCCAGATGTTGGTTGGCCAGCCCGAGTTCGATTCGAGTGAACGCATGCGCGGGCTTCTCGAGGTGACCGAACGACAGGATCTCTTGCGCCAGGCACTCGAGTCGCGGCACGCACCGGGCATTAGCGTGACGATTGGCGGGGAGCACATCGATCCCAAGCTCAAACCGTTCACGATCGTCACGTCCACCTATGATTGCGGACCGTTCGCCGGGATGATTGGTGTTATGGGTCCGACGCGCATGCCCTACGAGAAGGTCGTCACGATGGTAGAGCACACCAGCCGCCTCCTCAGCGACCTGGTGAAATAGTCGCGCAGGAGCGCGCACGAATTCATGGCTCAAGATCTCTATCGCATGCTTGGGGTCGAGCGCGGCGCCACTGAGGCCGATATCAAGAAGGCCTATCGTCGATTGGCGATGCAGTACCATCCCGACCGCAACGACGGAGACAAGGAAGCCGAGGAGACCTTCAAAGAGGTCACTGAGGCGTACGAGATCCTGCGGGATCCCCAGAAGCGCGCGCAGTACGACCGCTTCGGGATGGCGGGTGTGCGGGGTGGGGGTGGTGGTGCGGGTGGGTTCGGGTTCGCCCACGTCGACCTCTCCGAGGCGCTCAGCATCTTCATGCGCGACTTCGGGGGCTTCGGCGGATTCGACACGATCTTCGGCGGCGGCGAGCGGCAGCGTCGCACGAGGCGGCGCGGGAAGGATGTGCGTGCCACCGTGCGCGTGTCGTTGACCGAGGTGGCGCACGGGACGAAGAAGACGCTGCGGTTGCGCTCGCTGGTGACATGTGACCAGTGCGAGGGCACTGGCGCCAAACCTGGCACCGCGACCAAAGCGTGCCCGAGCTGTGGTGGAACGGGAGAAGTGCGGCACGCCTCGCAGTCGATCTTCGGCCAGTTCGTGTCGGTTTCGCCGTGTCCAACCTGTGAGAGCGAAGGCACCGTGGTTGCCGAGCCGTGTGACGTCTGTCGCGGTGACGGGCGGGTGCGGAAGGAGCGTGAGGTTCAGATCGATGTCCCGCCCGGGGTCGATACGAACAACTACATCACGCTGCGCGGTGAGGGTGTGGCAGGCCCTCGCAGCGGCCCACCCGGTGATCTCATCGTCGAGTTTGAAATCGAACGGGACGAGCGCTTCGAGCGCCGTGGCGACGACTTGGTATACGATCTCCCACTCTCATTCAGCCAGGCGGCATTGGGAGGGGAAGTCACGATCCCGACGCCGTACGGTGACGAGCAACTGGAGATTCCGAGCGGCATTCAGAGCGGGTCGGTCCTGACCGTGCGGTCCAAGGGACTGCCCAACGTGGGCCACGGAGCAAAGGGATTGTTGTACGTCCGTGTGCAGGTATGGACGCCGACCAAAATGAGCCCCGAATTGGAGGAGCTGTTCGGCCGGTTGAGTCAGATCGAAGGTGAGCCGCCCAAGGAAGAAGGCTTCGGGCGCAAGCTGTGGGAGAAGATGAAAGAGGCGTTTGGGTCGTGACCATGAGCGATTGTCTCTTCTGCAAGATCGTCGCAGGTGGAATCCCCGCGGACACGGTCCGGGAAACGGAGGATTTCCTGGCGTTCCGGGACATCAACCCGCAGGCGCCGACCCACGTGCTGGCAATCCCGAAATACCACATCGCGTCGTTGAACGAGGCCGCCGATGCTCGGGTGCTGGGGGAGTTGCTGCTGTTCGCCCGGGACGTAGCGAAGGGTGAAGGTCTGGCGGACGACGGGTACCGTGTCGTACTCAACACGAACGCCGGAGCCGGGCAGACCGTGTTTCACATTCATGCCCACGTATTGGGCGGACGACCGCTCCGGTGGCCACCCGGATGACCCTGGCGTGCCCGTTGCGGACCCAGTAGGCGGCATCTAGTTTACAGGCCGGTCACGCTGGATGTCGGAAGACTAGAGCTCGCATGCCTGAGATACACATCTCCGAAGACGAGTCCTTCGATCGGGCGCTTAGGCGCTTCAAGAAGAAGTGCGAGAAGGCGGGTGTCTTGTCGGATCTTCGCAAGCATCGGCACTGCGAGAAGCCAAGCGAGCGACGCA
>JAOTWK010000042.1 GCA_029862935.1 Gemmatimonadota bacterium
CATCACCGACTTGCGCGGACCCCGCCCTACGAACCAGGCCACGAACAACGAGACCTCTCTTCGATGCCACCTCGGCGACGCACCGGCCGGTCCGGCCACTCGCGCCAAACAGGGCAATGGATGCTTGCGGCATTCTCTCATACCTCCTGGTCGACGCCTAACGACTTTGCGTTTCCGCTGTGCAGCACCATCATGTCTCCCTGGAGCGCGACTCCGCGCAGGGGCCAAGGCCGCTCTTCCCGACCCGCCAGACGACGATCCGAGCCGCGGTCGCCCAGAGCGCGAAGACGACCATGGGATTCCTGGAGGCTGTCGGGCCCGGGGCCAGTAGATGAAACCCACCCGTGGCGCACGCGTGCCGACCACGTAGATACCCGCTCCTCGCGTGGAGCCACTCAGATGGGAGACACCATGACACAGAAGGTCATTACGGTGATCGGCGGAACAGGATCTCAGGGCAGCGGACTCGTTCGTGCGATCCTGGACGATCCACGCGGTGAGTTTCGGGCCCGCGTGGTCACCAGAAACCCGACCTCGGAGAAGGCCCTGGCGTTGGCTGATGCAGGCGCGGCGGTCGTGCAGGCCGACCTCGACGACGTCGCGAGCTTGCGGGCCGCGTTCGAGGGCGCCCACGGTGCGTTCTGCGTCACGAACTTCTGGGAGCACTTCTCGCCCGACAAGGAGATGGCCCAGGCGAAGAACCTCGCTGCCGCCGCTCGGGCCGCAGGCGTCAGCCACGTCATCTGGTCTACTCTCGAGGACACGAGACGCTGGGTCCCGCTCGAGGATGACCGCATGCCCACGCTCATGGAGCGGTTCAAGGTGCCCCACTTCGATGCGAAAGGCGAAGCGGATGCGTTCTTCGTGGAGAGTGGCGTCCCTACGACGCTGCTCGTCACCACGTTCTACTGGGACAATCTCCTCCACTTCGGGATGGAGCCGCAGCGAGGCGAGGATGGAGGCCTGGTCTTCGCCCTGCCCATGGGGGAGGCGAAGCTCTCCGGGATCGCGGCGGTCGACATCGGGAAGTGTGCGTTCGGGATCTTCCAGGGGGCGACGATTTTGTCGGGAAGACCGTGGGCATCGCAGGTGAGCACCTGACCGGCGCGGAGATGGCCAGCGCGCTGGGCGATGCGCTGGGTGAAAGTGTGTCCTACGTCGCCGTGCCGTTCGACACCTACCGCTCTTTTGACTTCCCCGGGGCCGAGGACCTGGGGAACATGTTCCAGTTCTATCATGACTTCAACGAGGCCTTCACAGGCGCTCGCGACGTCGAGCTATCTCGTCGCCTGAACCCGGATCTGCTCGCGTTCCGGGACTGGCTAGCGATGCATGGTGAGCAGATTCCCCGGCACTAGACGACACTCGGTCGGGCCCGGGCCCGAGCGAGAAGAGCATCCGCACCCATCTGGGCCAAGATGAGGAGCTGTTGAAGGGATCGGATGCCGGGTGACGCGTCGTTAGGCCAAGGCTCAATGACGCGTCACCTCCCCGGAGGATACCGGATCTCGAACTCGTCCAGCATCGACGACGGGAAGAAAGCAGAGGGTTGAGCCGCGATCTCCGTCAAGCGCTCAAGAAGGCCAGGGTCCTGCGCAAGACCACAGCCCTCCGCCCTGGTGAAGTAGTCCAGCGCGCCCTCGAACTTGAAGCCCAAGAAGTACACTCTTCCGATCTCCGCGAGGGCTTGGCATGACCCCGGATCGAGTTCCACCGCACGGCTGTATGAGTCGATAGCGCCATTCGCCAACGCGGGGTCCGGCTTCATCATGCTGCGCCCGAACGTCCCTTCCGGCATCCCGGTGTAGATATCCCAGGTGTTCCTGAACTGCATCGCCAGAATCTCACCCCGAACGAGGTGCCCCTGCGGGTCAGCCGGTGCCAAGGAGATCGCGCGGTCAGCGTCCTCCACCGCCTCCGGACCGAAGTTCGCGACCATCCCGACCACCCCGTCGGAGCCGCTCACGATCTCCTGGTTTCCGTCACGGTCGCGTTTCGCTTGAGCCAACGCGCGAAGCCGGTACGCCTCGGCGGACAGTGAGTCGAGGGAGATCGCTAGGGTGTAATCCAGGATCGCCCGCTCGTAGGCCTCAACCTCAGCGCGCACCGCTTCTGCCGCACGTTCACCGCGCGAGCTCAGGCGCACGGCCTCGTCCCGCGCGGAGTCTCCGGCGGCTTCGTGTGCCCTCCCCCGTCTGATCACTTCTTCGAGAGGGACAGCCTGGGCACACGCAGGATAAGCGAATGGCAAAAGGGCTAGGCCAAACATTGTGGCCACCAGCCACAAAGTCCTCATCACGGTCCTCCTTCTTGACTCGTCATTCTAGCGACTCGGAATTCTGCTGCGCGACCACGATCCTCTCACTGGGTCTCGAGGTGCAAGACCGAGTGACCCGGGGCCGTACTGCCTGCCGAGTCAGCAGCAATTCCGTGTTAGGCGGAAACATCCGAATGAAGCCAAAGGAATTGTGCCGAACCCCAAGCGTGCCGTGAGTGTCTCGGCCCGCAAGCGCCGATCGGATCGTCACTTCACGGAGTCGATTCGTCAGACCCAATCCGCGCGGCGATGGATTGGGCGTCAGCCACGCAGCGGCTCAACGCTTCATCCTCGTCCGGGCCGCGTCGCGATACCTGCCGCCCCCAGCGGTCAGATCCCTCCGCCAAGATGGCCCGGCCGATGTCTCCCTCACTCGGAAGTACCAGCCCGCGAGCGATGTCGTGATCGGGAAGCTCGCGAGCATCTCCGACTCAGTTTTGGCGCGCCGCGTCTGTTTCATCGAGTCCTTCGCTTCAGCTAGCAGCGACCCGCGATTCTGCTGCGCCGCCCGCACGCACACCAGCGCGAAGCTGGTACTCACCCCTCATCGGCCTCCGCAGCAATCCATTGCCAGTTGGTGCGCCGGTTGGTGTCCACGGCTAGCTCGGCTTCTCGGCAGAGACAATGTGCGCAGGCGAATCGAACTGCACTCGACCACCCTCAACGACGAAGTCCGCCAACTCCTTCTCGGCTTCGTCGAGGATGCTCAGAATGAGCTCCTCGTCGAGGTCGACACCCATGACCGGGAGCCATCCACGAAGATCTGCCTCCACCATTGAACGGACACTAGGGAAGTCAGCTCGACCCATGGGTGTCACGGCCTCAACCGCTCCCCCGCCCGCGTCTACGACCAGTCTCTCGAGTGCGGCCCGATCTCCCATCACGAAGGGAGCCCTCAAAGCGTCGGCGGCCTCAGTGCCAGCCATTCGCTCCAGCAGCCGCACTTCCCTCGAGTAAGCAGGGGAGTTGTCTAGGGAGTCCCACACCGCAATCGAGAGGCGCCCGCCCGGAACCAGACAGCGGAGCATCTCCCGGACGGAGAGAGGGCGGTCCCGGAAGAACATCATCCCGAACTGACTCACGACACAGTCGAAGCTCGCATCGTCGCAGGGCAACGACTCAGCGGTGCCCTGTCTCCATTCGACGCCGTCGTGGATCTGGCGAGCGATCGTCAGCATGCCAGGGTTGGGGTCAATACCTACGACGCCTCCCGCCCTACCGACGCGATCGGCAGCCGCCCGCGCGAGAACTCCAGTTCCACACCCTACGTCGAGGACTCGGTCGCCAGCTGACACCTGAGCTGCCTCCAAGACACGACTCGTCCATTCACTGAATAGGGCTGGGACGTGCAAGTCCTCGTATGCGGCCGCGGCGGCGACCTCCTCTTCCAGTCGAGTCTCATTCATTCATCCGGCCCCCGCACCGTCTAACGACCCGCGATTCTGCTGCACGGCCCGCGTGCACACACGCGGGGAGCGGCGTCCGGGTGATCGAAGCACGTACGGCGAGCTTCTCGCGACCCGCAATCTGGCGGTTCTTCAGGCGCGGGGCCTGCGCGCGGCTCTGTCCTAACATGCTGTCGGAGAAGCGTGGGCACGCTTCATTGACCGGCGGGTGGTTGCCATAACTCGACCTTGTTTCCCTCAGGATCGATGACCCACGCGAACTTGCCGTACTCTGAGTCATCGATCTTCTCGAGAACGTTGCAGCCTTCCGCTTTCAGCGCCGTGACCAAGGCGTGGAGGTCTTCAACTCGGTAGTTGACCATGAACGAAGCCTTGCTTGGAGCGAACTGGTCGCTCTTGTCCGGGGCGACAGACCAGACTGTCGTTCCGCCCGTAGGCTTGCCGTCAGAGTCGGTCCAGGTGAACGCGGTACCGCCCCACTCCTGGACATCGATGCCGAGATGGCGCTCATACCAAGCCTGCAGCGCAGGTGCGTCCTTCGCCTTGAAAAAGATGCCGCCGATGCCGGTGACGCGCTTCATGTGCACCCCACGCGTGGTGTTTGGAGGGTGAGGGTCGCCCTGCGGCCGAGCGCCTCGCGATTCTGCCGCGCGGGCCGCCCCGTTCGCAAGGAGTCGCGAGCCAATGGCGAGTGACTCGTATCGGTCAGCCAGCCGCGTCAGTACCACTCCCACACGACTGATGCAGGGACTCCAGGGAGAGGGCGGGAGCATTGCCTAACGGATTGGGATTATGCTGCCGCACCTTAGTAGCTGACAGCGAGCGAAGCGAGCTCCCCCGCCGCTCCCGCGCACAGCAGCAATAGCGCTTCTTACTGACGGATGAGAGGCCACCTCTGTACCCCTTCAACGTCGAACTCGTCGCGTGCTAGGCCGAGGATGTAGTCCGCTCCAATCTCGTAAACCTCGAGGCCCGGCGGCGTCTCGACACGACCGAGCGCTACGCCGTTGCGATCGAACACGACCCAAATAGCTCGCTGATCTCCAGGCGTGCGGAGCTCACGTACCCAGACGTGATCGAATTCGTCTACGACGATGGCGGCGAACGCAGGAAACGACTCGAGCAGCGGGAACTCGTCAAACATCCGGCGAAACGCGGCCCGCTCCTCAGGCGTGTCATCAGTTGTGAAGTCCTCGAACCAGCGCCACATGTCTTCCTGAGTGGGACGGGCCGTCTCATAGTCGAGTCGGACGGTCATCGATGGCTGCCCATCCAGCGTGAACGCCCTCAGCTCGAAGACGTCGTTCGGACTAATGAGCACCCGCTCCCCCCACACTGTGGCCACCGTGCTCTTCGCATGAGGATGTCCGTAGAAGGACTCGAAGTCTCCCCCCGCCGAAAGGAATCCTTCGGCGCCGGGATGAACTCCGAGATCAACTGCCACCTCTCCCGTTCCGGTGAGAAGAGCATACATCTGATCGGGTCGAAACATCCCCCGAAACGGCTCGTCGCCCCTTTGGGGAAAGCCGGCTCTGACAAAGAACCGTGCATCCGGCGTCACCCCCAGAAGCTCCGCACCGAAGGAGTCGTTGAACTGAGGCACGCGGAAGGTCCGCCCATGCTGCCCGGCCGCATCGAACACCGAGATCCGTTGCTGCCGACCGTCCCAACCGAGAATCGAGTCGCCGGCCCAGCGCGCGATTGCCTCGAGGCGTCGAAACTCACCGGGTCCCTCTCCGGCCCCGCCCATCGAGACGACATGCGCTCCATCGGGCTCGAATATACGGATCTCGCCAGTTCCACCGTTCGCGATCGCAATACGTCCCCCCTCTAGGACAACCGCATCGCGCACGAGGAAGAGATGATGAGCGTCCTCAGCCTCCCCTAGACCGATCGAGAGCTCCGGCGCCGTGGCGATCGTCCAGGGAACTCCTCGCTCTTGGGGGATGAGCGAGTTCTCGACGATCACAGCATCGTCGCCAGATACGACGACCGTCTCCGGCTCGCCCTCGCAGGCCGTTCCCAGTAGGGCCAACACAAGAGGCCACACAGGGCGGCCCAATAATCGAGCGTACTCTCCGGGCCTCTCCGCGTCAGTACAAGTGGCTTGTTGGATGGCCACCTCCGTGCTGGGGCCCCGGCCGGCTAGTGCAGGGCGAGCGTCCCGGATTGAGCAAGAACTGGCGAGTCGCTTAGCCCTCAGCCGCGAGCCTGGATAGCCGACGGCCCCCGCTTTCGACCATTTGAAGGTAGCCGTCCAACTCGGCACGCGCTTCAGGTAGCGAGATCACTGCGTACCTGCCCCTTCTTCGGCGTCAGCGGCAATCGCTTGTACGGTTGCCCCCGGGCAACTAGCCCAGCCCGAGCGCCGCTTGGATCGTCTCGAGGACAGCACTCCAGGCCTCGTGGCTCGGATCGATCAGCTGGTAATGGTCGGAGTTCGTTACGGGCCTCACAATGACGGTCTCACCTGTGTTCCGAGCTCGCGTTGTCATCGCGTCCGGTGCACCCTGGCGCAACGTCATCTCGGCGGGATTGAGGAAGATCGCCGCGTCGATCGCAGGCATCTCCGCGGGGGACGCCTGCTGGTAGCGCACCGGTTCTGTATCCCCAGATCCGCCCATCACCGACGAGATCACGGGCCCGCCGCAGCCTCGAGCATCGTTACCTGCATCACTCCACCCAGCCAGGTCCATGGGGCCATCGATCCCGACAGCCGCACGTACGCGAAGAGGCGAAACGCCACGGATCTCGCTATCTGACGGCAATCCAGGTCGCCCTGCGGCCCAGACCGCGAGCGAGGCGCCAGAAGAGTGACCGACGAGAACAACGCGGGTGAGGTCAAGAGGGTATTCGATCGCAAGCACCCGGAGGTGGTCAACGCCGGCACCAACATCCAAGAAGGTCCCCGGCCACCCACCACCTTCATGACCAAGTCTCCGGTACTCGATATTCCAGGTCGCGATCCCGGCCTCCGCAAGGGCGGCGGCAGCCGGTGTGGTGGAGCCTTCGCCGAGACTGGCCCGCCAGCAGCCACCGTGGATGGTGACCGCAACCGGAAAAGGACCTGCCCCGTCCGGGATTCGAAGCTCCCCGACTTGGAGTGGGTCCTCGCCGTAGCGTCGGATGGCCGTGGGCTCCGTCCCATCGTAGGCCGGTACCTGGGCACTGGCCAAGGCCGTCTGCGATCCGAGAATTCCCAGGATGGACAGGGCCCAGCGACACATGGGTGCTCCGTCGTGCATGGAAGGGGCTACCTAACGTCTCGCGATTCTGCTGCACGGCCCGCCCGCACACAAGCGCGAAGCGGGCTACTTACCGCTTCTTCGGCGTCATGAGCAATCGCTTGTTGGGAGGTCGACCCGGATTCCGTGCCAGGCGCCAGCCAAGAGCAGCCGCGAGTGGGAGCAGAAGGAGGGATGTCAACAAGCCGGGTGTGTACGCTCCTGAAGCGACCGACCAAGCGGGATGCCCGATGCCGTTGATCATCTCCAAGCAGACCCAGAACCACGCCACTGCGGTGGCAGACCGCCACTGATTTCGAATCGGGCCGGCGTAGGACGCGAAGGCAGCCAGGACCACGGACACGTTGATGATCAAGAAGCCGGTCTCCAGGTCCGATGAGACGAGCCCACTGAGCAATCGCGCTGGCAAGAACGTCTCCCACAGCCGGTAAACGTATTCCTCGACCGAGTGGAGAAACTGCGCAATCGCCAAATGCAGAAAAACGCGCTCAGACCTCACCGGACCCTTCCCTTCGACCTCAGCGTGCCCATCCCGCAACTCCATGTTTGGCGGTACGCCTTCACCGACCAGGCGTTTAGGGCCTCCGGCGACGAGGGGTTTTCCGATCCCAAAGCGCGCCCAAGACGAGCGCAAAGATGACCCCAAACAACGCGCCTCTGGGAACCGCCAGGACGAGGGCCATCAAGGTCGGTCGGGGGAGTCCGAACACGAACTGCAAGACAGCGGCGAGTACCCATGAGGCCAATCCTGCGACGGCGCCAATGCCCGCGAGGCGCCCAGCGAAGGTCCAGGTGCCACGTGCATGCCATGCACGCAGCGTTCTCATCGGCCCTTCCATACCTCGTTCTCCGGTCCCAGCCGATTCCCCGTCGAAAAGGCTGACACCATCTCACACCTCCCTTTTCGACCACCTTTGCGCCCAGTGCATGTAGCGCCCAACGACTCGCGCTTCTGCTGCGCGGGCACAGGAGTCTACTGCGCGAAAGTGCGACATCGGAACTGGCCGCCCAACGTCATGTAGGATCGTCCTGGCTCGCGGCGACCAACTCACGGATCTCGTCCAGTGCCTGAGCGAGTTGCTCGAGGTTGTCTAGATAGACCTCCCGTTCGAACGTCATCACCGCGGCGGCACTCTTCAAGGCCGGATCTGCCCTAATGGCCCGTGCGTCCCACGATCGCCTTGGTGTGACTGGTACGCCCGGATCCTTGCCCAACCAGGCCCTGGAGAAGACTCGCTCCTGTATCGATTCGTGTTGGGTCAGAACGGCCATGACTGACAGTCCAGCGGAGACCAGGGCTTGGGCGCGCTCCTCGAGCTCCGACACGCGCAGCAGCCAGTCATCCAGTGCGGCTCGCACCTCGTTGTCGCGTACCAATGTCACCTGCCCGGACGTTACGATGCCCGCCAACTCTCCGCGCGCAAAACCCTCTGTGCCCGGCCGCATCAGCCCAAATAGGTATTCCTGAATCGAGTCGGTCGGAAGAGCAGCGAGGTCCGCGTCCGGCACGTAGTAGAATCGTGCGGCTGTGCGTTGGAGGCCTTCGACGTCGTCGATCCGGGCGGTCACAACCGCTCGACCTGCCGCGGCCGCGTCACGGATGCTGAACAGGATTTCCCGCTCTCGCTCCTGCATTTGCCGAGAGTCCCACCATGCGTCGATCGAGAAATGATGAGGATCGAGGCGACGATCACCACGCCCTCGGCGAGAGCTCGGAACCACGGAATCTGTCGATCCACGATCTATCCCAAGAAGATGGGCGTGTTCTAAGGTCTCGCGATCCTGCTGCGCCGCCCGCCCGCACACAAGCGCGAAGCGCGCTCCTACCCCTTCTTCGGCGTCAGCGACAATCGCGTGTCAGGTGGCGTGCCGCTCACTCCACCCTGGACCAGTCAGGACTGAAGACGCCTCCATTTGTCGTTCATCTACAGACCAGTAGCGCTCGAGCAGCCGTCGAGTCTCGTCATCGGAAGTCAACGTAAAGCCGTGCCGCTCATAGAATCGAATCGCCCAAGTTGCGCTCGACCACGTCCCAACGAGCACCGGACGAGAGGCGGCAGAAAGCAGGTGGCCTAGCAAGGAGTGACCGATGCCCAAGCGCTGAGCCTCCGGATGCACGTATGCATGGCGGATCAGGGTGACGTTGTCGACGTTCTGAGAGCCCATGACGCCCACCAGCACTCCTTCCTTTTGGTATCCGACGAAGAGCACACCGCTGTCGATCTCAGAGCGGAGTTCGTCGATGGACATGTATGGCTCGTGCCAACACTCCTCCGGAATCACACCCCAGTAGGCTGCAGCGGCGGAGTTGACGATCTCCCAGATTCTCAGAGAATCAGCTTCCACGCAGGGTGAGATCATCCGGGCTCCTCAAACCTCTCGGTTGGCCGCGACCACCGCTCAGGCAATCAGTACGTCCGAATCCGGCGCCACCGAACGACTCGCGATTCTGCTGCGCCGCCCGGCACTCCCGGAAGCACGGACGTCGGTCCATTTCAACCGTCATACGGGAGTGGGCTCGTTCGCTGCCCGCGCACGTAGCCACCCTCCGACGAGAGCGCCAACGGGCATCAGAATCGTGAGGGCCGGGTTGTACCATCCAGGCACACCCACCCCCGGGCTCGAGCCACCCCCGCTGGAGAGCATCAACATCAGCACCGCTACTCCTGTAGCATGCATGAACGGCCTCGACCCGGCCAGGCGACCGGCCACCCAACCGGCGAGTGTCGCAGCTCCGAAGGAGTAGGAGATGTTGAGCATCAAGTAGGGCCCCGTCGGTGGAGCGGCCAGATCACCTTCGAAGAGGAACAGCGCCGCCAGGTAGGTTAGAGCCATGACGACCACCATCCCGGTCATGAGCCCGGCGAGCACGGCGCCGATGCCTTTGAGAACAGTGAGCATGCCGAAGGGCCTCCTTGCGACACTTGTCGGGCCCTGCCGCTGTGGTCGATATCACCAGGTCAGACAAGGCGGGTACGTGACCAACACCGGCCAATGTCGCGCCTTCCAACGACTCCCGATTCTGCTGCGTCGCCCATCCGGACACCAGCGTAGCGTGCCGACTGGCTCTTGCGGGAGAGGAGCAATTCCTTGTTCGAGGGAGTGCCGCCGCCCCATTTCCTCCACCACGAGGAACGACACCCCCAATGTGAGGAGCAGGACTCCAGATGAACACGATGCGAGCGGTTGTCCTTGACGCGCCAGGGCCGCCCGAACGTCTCGAGGTCCGCCGTATCCCGGTTCCGGAGCCGAAGCCCGGGTGGGCGCTCATCAAGGTCGAGGCTTTCGGACTCAACAGGTCCGAGTTGCATACCCGGCTGGGACTATCGGAGGGCGTGACCTTTCCGCGCGTCCTCGGCATTGAGGCGACAGGGGTGATCGCCCTATGCCCCGGTGGTGAGTTCGAAGTTGGGCAGCAGGTCGCGGCGCTGATGGGGGGCATGGGCAGAAGCTTCGACGGAGGGTACGCCGAGTACACCTGCGTACCGGTCCCTCAAGTCGTGCCCTTCGAGAGCAGCCTCGATTGGGCCATTCTTGGCGCCGTACCGGAGATGCTCCAGACGGCACATGGATCCCTGACCGTCGGGCTGAATGCTCAAGCCGGGCAGTCAATTCTCATTCGGGGGGGAACGTCTTCAGTCGGCATGGCCACAGCGATCCTGGCCAAGAGGCGCGGAATGACCGTGCTATCAACGACCCGTAGCCTCGAGAAGGTCGACGCGCTAGAGAGGGCCGGAGTAGACCACGTGTTGGTGGACGACGGCAACGTGGCTCAACAGGCGCGATCCGTCTTCCCCGAAGGGGTAGACTTGGCTCTCGAACTCGTTGGGACCCCCACCTTACCGGACACTCTCCGATCTGCCCGCGTGCACGGCGTCGTGTGCTTCACGGGGATGCTCTCGAACGAGTGGACCGTGCGGGACTTCTACCCTATTGAGTACATCCCGCGGGGGGTGCGCCTTACCGCTTATGGGGGCGGGGCGAAGGACCTCCCAGTAGAGGTCCTCCAGGGATTCCTCGATGAGGTCGCTGCAGGAGACGCGGCCGTTCCGATCCACGCCACGTACCGGCTTGATGACATCGTCGCGGCCCATGCCACCATGGAGTCAGGCCGCGCATCCGGAAAGCTGGTGGTGCTTCCCTAACAGACTCCTATTCCACACACACACACTCTCTCTACTACCCTTCTTCGGCGTCAACGCAATCGCTCGTTAGGTGGCGGCGACGCAACCCTATAGAACCATGCGGCGTCCCATTTGCAGCGCTCACTGCGGAGAATGCCACATGACGCGTTTCGGCAGGCCCACTCTACTTTCTCTCCTCGTCCTAGGGCTTTTCGGCTGCGCCCGGACTGATCACGGTTCAGTGGACACGACAGACAAGCCCGACGTGGGCCTCGACGAGTTGTTGGACTGCAACGACCGAGCTGTCGGGGGAGCCTCCCTTCGCGCTGCGCGGTCCGTCGAGTATGAGCTCGACATCGTCGAGTCCACTTTCTCGGTCCGTGGCACCTACACGGCCGATCGGGAGGGAACTGCGCACATAGACATCTTTGCCGCAGGGGAACGCGTGTTCTCTGAAGGTTGGAACGGCTCGACCGGATGGCAGTTGCCGCAAGGGGCAAGAGACACGATCCCCACGAGCGACGCGGGCGCGGCCGCTCTCCGCCACGGGCTGGAACAGCCGGGGCACCTATGGACGATGAAGGACATGGTCCGGAACGGTCATTCTGTGGAGCTGGTCGACGACGCTGTACAGGGGCCAGCCAGCACCCGCCTCGTGAAGTTGACGCTGAAGGACGGGTTCGAGAGCTGGTATCGAATCGATTCATCCAGCTGCCAGGTGGTAAGCAAGCGGAACTTCCGAGCGTTCCACCCCGATGTCGACCCAGAGGAGCGATGGATCGAAAGCCGGTTCGCGGACTTCCGAAGTGACGGCGAGATCACCCGGGCCTGGACGACCTTCGACGTGGATCTGGTCACTGGGGATACCGTCGGGACCACACGTATCATCTCAGTTCACACCACACCAGATGCATGAACGCCCACCGCCCGCTATGACCGCGATCTAACGGACAGAATTCTAGTCCACGAAAAGGCATCCACGGCACACCTGAAGAAGCCGGCCAGCGCCGCTTGTGGCTCGAACGCAAATACCTGACCGAAAGCGCCTACGTGCTTCCGCATCCAATGGGTGTAGCCGCCCTTGTAGGCTCCGGCGTCAACCGCCACGTCACCGGGATTCAGGAAACCGCGCATCCAGAGGATCTCAGCAGGGTCGATCCTGCTAGGCGCATGAGGCGACTCTCGCTGGATCGATCTCAGCCCTTCTGCATTGGTTAATGTTAGCGGTCTGTCGGCCTCAATCGAACCGCGGAGGACCCGCCGTGAGCGGTCCATTCCTGTCCATCCTCACCGCGTTGGATCTCTTGGCCGTGGCCTTCGTGTTCGGTGCGTCTATTTGGTTCTTCTTCGTGCAGTCCCCTGCACTCATGAAGCGTCTCGGGCGTCAGGAGTTCGTGCCACTCCAAATGCGGCTCTCGATCCTGTTCTTCTCCACGGCCTTGGCGTCTGTCGGGGTGGTCATGGTCGCGTCCCTTGCGCTCTCGGGATTCAACTTCACGCAGACGACTATCACGGCCGGCCTCGCACTAGGAGCAACCGCGATCAACAAATACACGGTGCTCCCCAGAGCCCTGAGGGCCGGTGGGTTCAGCCGTGGCCAACGAGAGCGGGCAAACGAGTCCGCTTCGGCGAGCGACTTCGTAGCGGAGGGCGCGGGACCGTCCGCCGCGCTTCTGCACCGGACTGTCGTCGTGTTCGTGGCGATCATGCTGGCGGCACTACTCGCGCACGCCTCCGCCGTGATCGGCATGCAGCCCTAGGTCCAGGAGCAGACAGGATGTCAGCCGCCGGATCTATCCTGGGGGGCTCATCGATACTCGGTAGTATGTAGCCTCGGCGAAGAGTCGGTCGGTGCCCTCCACGACTACGAAATCACGGACGACGACGGACTCCGGAGAACGTACCAGGTACTCAGTGCGGCCGTGTTCTGACGCAGCGGTCCACTTGGTCACGACGCTCGAGTCGGTAACGATCGCCTCAAGCTGAAGCCGTTGAGGCCTGTCGTCGATCCAGACTCCGGACGCCGATGCGCCGTCGACGAGGTATGTAGCTCGTGCCGACAATACCGGCGTCAATCTACCGTCTTCCTCCACCCAGGCATTGGAAAACAAAAGACGGACGAAGCCTGAGCCCGCGGCCTCCCAGCGCATCTCGAAGGCGGCGCGGCGCCCCAACAGGACACCGGACCCCTCCCACGATCCCTCAAGGGTCGTGAAGATCGGCAGAAGTCCAGTCGGAGTCTGCTGAGCGGCCAATCGCGAGTCTGCGGGGCACGCAAAGAACGCGGCGGCTGCCAGGCCCGTGGCGCAGACGAGACGCCAATAGCTGCGACCGCTATGCCCTGGAGTCGGTCCGGTCCCCATCTCCACGCTCCCTGATGCGCTGTCTACCGTCTCACGATTCTGCTGCGCCGCCAGCCCGCACACAAGCGCGAATCGCATGCTCCTCTTTCGGCGTCAAGGTAGCAATCGCTTGTTAGGCCGTACGATCTTCTGAAAGAGCGAGCTAGGAAACCCAGCGACCTACCACAGTGCAATGGGCTCGAATTCGGCCCCGGTAGCTCTCCACCATGCAGAGGTGATCCTGGCCGTGAGTGCCCTGCACTTGCCTAGCGTGGATCCACGCGTAGCCGACCGCTTCGAATTGAGGGCGACCCACGGCGAGCTGGTAGGGATCGACATAGCCCGCGGGAGGGACTCGGACCTTCGGACGACCGAGCGAGTCGACGGGCGTCACCATGCTTTGATAGGTCTCAGGGCACTCGTTGCTCGGTACCGCCTCTTGGCGGGCTGAGAGCCTGTCTAGGAACCCGCGGGTCGGCTCGACCGGACCATCTGGACCGCCCAACAGCGTCACACAGATGACGGCCGAGGCCGACATCATAGCCGCGATTGTATCGACCGCCGCCGCCATCAGTTGCTGCTCCATGTCGGACGCAGTCAAGCCAGCCTCGACCCCTTGGCCTGCCACGGCAGCACATCCTGGAGCGCCCAGTGTGACCACGACCAGGATACAAAATTTCGATGTTACGCTCATGTGGAGTAGGACTCCTCACCTCAATGCGCTAGAATGGCACAACGACCCGCACCGTAGACGCACCATCTCCGGACACGCCTCGGCTACGGCGCCTCAGAGGGGCAATGTGAACGCCGTGCCCCCTCAAGGCTTGCTCGGTGTTTTCGTTGCACCGTGTATGCCTTTACAGTTATTTGCGCTGTGTGGCACGTCATGCAATGGCAAGTACTTTCGAACTTCTGGCTGATTCCACCCGCCAGCGTTTGCTCGAGACGCTACGAGAGGGCGAATACTCGGTGGGCGCGCTCGTGAGACGGCTGCAGACGAGTCAGCCTTTTGTCTCGAAGCACCTCCCCCTGCAGGACGTTCTTTCGCCCATGGAGG
>JAOTWK010000475.1 GCA_029862935.1 Gemmatimonadota bacterium
TAGGTTCGATTCCTACGCGGGGCATACGACTGACGACTTGTGCTTCAACGACTCGCGCCTCTCGCGCTATCTCGCGCGACCTCA
Source organism: Gemmatimonadota bacterium (assembly GCA_029862935.1). The sequence goes on from JAOTWK010000475.1 coordinate 85, forward strand.
CATCTTCTTGTCCATCAATCCATGAGCGAGATTGCTGAGAGTGGGGTTTGACACTCCTGCTCCAGCACATCGTCACCACGCAGGCAATCGCCTGTACTGCTGGATCGCCGGCCGGACCGTGAAGGGGGTGGAGCGTGTTCTATGAAGTCGTGCTGCCGCTGCTCGGAATGGGCACGGGGGTGTGGGTGCTCTACAACGGCTTCCGCATCGCCAACCGGGCGCTGAACCAGAAACACGAAAAGGACCTGGCGTTGGCGGGCGGAGCGGCACCCGGCGAGGTGGCGGAGCTGCGGGACCGGGTCGAGCGTCTGGAGGAGATGGGGCACCGCGTGCAGGAACTGGAGGAGCGGCTGGATTTTGCTGAACGCGTGCTGACCGCCGGGCGCGAGCGATCCGGCGGGCCGTCGTGACGGGAAGGACCCTGCGGACGCGGATCTACTGAACCCCACTCGAGCCTGTCGCCCCGCTCGATATCCTTGGGCACCAACGCCGTTATCCTGTCGGCCGGCCCATCCGCGCGACGACGACGGTGACGTTGTCCGATCCACCGTCGTCGAGTGCCGCCTGCACAAGCTGCTCGCATGCCGCGGTGGCGTTCGCGGCGCCTCGGAGGATGCCGGCGATCTGTTCGTCCGCCACGTGTTTGGTGAGGCCATCGGAGCAGAGCAGCAGCGTATCGTCGTACCGTAGATCGAGCACCCCGATGGACGGCGTGATCTCAGCGCCGACGGCGCTTACGAGCACGTTGTCGAGCCCGGAGTCCCGGGCTTGCTGCTCGGTGACCACCCCCTCATCCGCCAGCAGTTCCCCCATCGTTTGATCGCGCGTGAACTGCCGGAGCCGATCGCCGCGCAAGTGGTAGCCGCGGCTGTCGCCGATGTGCACGATGTACGCGCGGGGCCAGAGGAGCGTCACCATGGTGAGGGTCGTGGCAGGTCCTTGGCCCTTGGACGAAAAGGCACGAACGCGGTCGTGCGCGTGCCGCGCTGCCTGTTCCAAGCGATCGAGGAACTCATGCTCACCAGTGACATCCACGTTGTAGTAGCAGCCTGCGGTCTGCGCGATGTACTCCGTGAGCGCCTGCACGGCCGTGCCGCTCGCTAACTCGCCGCCGGCCACACCACCGACGCCGTCGGCCACGACGAAGAGGTCTGCCGCGGTCTGGCCGAAACGCTCGAACGTCGAGACGTTCTCGAGACTCGTGTGCGCGAGTCGCAACGACCGTGAGAGCCGCGCGATGGCAAACTGATCTTCGTTCTGCTGGCGGACCTTGCCTACGTCTGTGAGTCCGAAGGCATCGACGTGTGCGGTCGCCCCTCCGTGTGTCGACTCGAGTCCAGTCATGTCTCGGCGTCCTCGGTCATGGCCGTCGCGATCCAGAGAAATGCTTCCTCGACCCCGTGGCCCGTCTTCGCGCTCGTTCGGAGGACGTGCCACGTGCTGTCCTCGTTCTCGGAAACCTGTGCGTCGGCAATCCGCCACTCGCTCGCCAGGTCAGCCTTGTTGAGTGCAAGAACGGAGGGGACGGTACCGACCGTTTGGTCAACGAGTGTGCGCAGTTCGAACACCTGCTCGAACGTGTCGGGTCGCGTGCCGTCGCACACGTAGATGATGCCGGACGCTCCGCGCAGATAGCTGGTTTGGAGCTCCTGCGCGCCGTCGCGGCCCTCCAAGTCCCAGAGCAGCATGTTGACCTCGCGATCGCCCACCGTCACACGCTTGCGGTCGATCTTCACACCGACCGTCGAGTGATACCGCTCGGAGAACTTGGAAAACACGAACTGGCGCACCAGGCTGGTCTTCCCGGTCGCAAATACCCCGACCATGCAGATCTTCTTTTGGATCACTCCCCATGCTCCTCACGATCACCCTACGGGATCGTGATACGAGTGACGTGCTCCGCAGGATTGATGCGGATAATGCGAGCGCGAGATGGCAGGGTCAAGCAACGGTGCCGCAGCACCTCCTGCGACCTGGTCCGGCGCGCGTGCAGCGCGTACCTTCCGTCGGGCGTTTGTCCCTCGCGACGCCGCTGAGCGACGCGCGCATGACTCATCTCGGCAGGTGCCATTCCGCATGAGTGATCTCTTCAGTCCCGACTTCCTCGCGCTTCAGGAATCGGTCAAGGGTCGATACTCCCTTGAGCGGGAATTGGGACGTGGTGGCATGGGCATCGTGCTGCTGGCTCGCGACGTGGCCTTGGACCGATTGGTGGCGGTCAAGTTACTGCCGCCCCTGTTGGCAGACGATCCTGAGCGTCGCGCGCGGTTTCTGCGGGAGGCACGCACCGCTGCCGGGTTGTCGCACCCCAACATCGTCCCGATCCACTCAGTCGAGGAGCACGGTTCGCTGGTGTTCTTCGTGATGGGGTACGTCGATGGTGAAACGCTGCGCGAGCGCGTGGCGCGGACGGGTCCCCTGTCGCCACGCGAGGTGATGCGGCTCGTGCAGGAAGTCGCCTGGGCGTTGTCGTATGCCCACCAACGGGGCGTGGTGCACCGCGACATCAAGCCTGAAAACATCATGTTCGATCAAGCGACCGGCCGGGCGCTCGTCACGGATTTCGGGATCGCCCGGGTCCAGGACGTCGACGAGCCTGACGAGCAGGGACACGTGGTGGGGACCGCACGATACATGAGTCCTGAACAGGCTGCGGGAGAACCCACCGACGCGCGCAGCGATCTCTACTCGCTTGGCGCGACGGCGTTCTTCGCGCTGGCGGGACGTGCGCCGTTCGAGGCAGCCAACGTGCCGGCGCTGCTGGCCAAGCATGTCACGGAGCCGGCTCCCCCAGTGACCCGGTTCCGCCGCGAGGTTCCGGAAAAACTGTCAGGTGTGATCGGCAAGTGTCTGGAAAAGATGCCTGATGGCCGCTATGACAGCGGTGGGGAGCTGGCCCAGGCGATCGGGGAGCTTAGAGGTCGGGAGTTGCGAGCGCCTCCCCTCATCCGGGGGTTTCTGCGCAATGCTGAGGTGACGACGGCGGTGTTCATCACGGCGGCCATGGTCAACCAAGGCGCGGGCGATATGTCGGGGTTCCTCAACTTCATCCTGCTCGCGCTGTTCATCCAGTTGGTGGCGCGCGCCAGGGGCCTGCTGAAGATGGGCTACAGTTTCGAGGACATTCGTGCCGCGTTGCTCGCTGAGGCGCAGGCACTGGAGGAAGAGGCGGAGGCGGCGGGATCAGGAAAGTTCATGC
>JAOTWK010000476.1 GCA_029862935.1 Gemmatimonadota bacterium
TTCGCGCAGCCTGATGCGGCCAGGTGGGTCGCGTTCCACGTGCGGGGAGGACCACAGATCGATGGGTACGAACGGTCGCAAGCTTCCGTCAACGGCGTACGAGCTCAAAGAGGGTGAGACGTTCGTTCCCCTCACCAAGGGCGAAACGCTCGCCGAATTCACGATCAAGGCTGTCATCGCCGGTGCCATCCTGGGCATCATCTTCGGCGCAGCCAACACGTACCTAGGCCTCAAAGCCGGTCTCACCATCAGCACGTCCATCCCGGTTGCCGTGCTCACCGTGGTGGCGTTCCGCGTGCTGAGCTCGTTCGGGGTCGGTCACACGATTCTCGAGAGCAACATGTCGCAGACCATCGGGTCGGCGAGCTCGTCGGTTGCTTCGGGCGTGTTGTTCACGATTCCCGCGCTGTTCATCTGGGGCATGAGCCCCGCGTGGCGGCAGATCACCCTGCTGACGATGGCGGGCGGGTTGATCGGAGTGCTCTTCATGATTCCGCTGCGCCGCTATCTCATCAAGGGCGAACATGGGAAGCTGCCATATCCGGAGGGCATGGCGTGCGCGGAGGTGCTGGTTGCCGCGGAGGGAGGCGGAAAACAGGCAGCGGGTGTGTTCTGGGGACTTGGCGTTGGGATGCTGTTCAAGCTCATCACCGACGGCTTCAAGTTCGTGCAGGGCACGTTTCATGTGACTCTCGGATACAAGGCGAGTATTGCAGCCAGTGTCTCCCCTCCGCTCATTGGGGTCGGCTACATCCTCGGGATCCGTATTGCGACGGTCATGGTGGCCGGTGGAGCGCTCTCCGCGCTCATCATCATCCCGGGCATCAATTTCTGGGGGGCCGGGCTGACCGAGCCGGTGTTTCCTGAGACCGAGTTGCTCATCCGAGACATGTCGTCGGGCGAGATCTGGCACCGGTACGTGCGCTACATTGGCGCCGGCGCGGTAGCGACGGGGGGCGTCATCACACTGATCCGGTCGATCCCGACCATGATCGAGTCGTTCCGCTTGGGCATGAGCCGGATTGCCGACCGGGCCAGCGCGGTGACCGATCGCACCGACTTGGACCTGTCATACAAAGTCGCCGGCGTGCTGCTCGTGTTGGTGCTGGCAGTCCTGACGCTCGTGCCGGGCATCTTGGGTTATCTCGACTCGGTCGGGGTGCGAGCGATGGCGTCGATTCTCATTGCCGTCTTCGCGTTCTTCTTCGTGACCGTGAGCTCGCGCATCGTGGGACTGGTTGGCGTGACGTCGAACCCGACGTCCGGCATGACGATCGCGACCCTGCTGGGGACGAGCGTCATCTTCTTTCTCATGGGGTGGACCGATCTTGCCGGGAAAGCCACGGCGCTCATGGTGGGGACCTCGGTCTGCATTGCGGCATCCATTGCCGGCGACACGTCCCAGGACCTCAAAACCGGATTCGTCTTGGGTGCCACGCCGCGACTGCAGCAGATCGGTGAGCTGATCGGCGTTGTCACCTCTGCCGGAGCTGTCTGCTTGGTCGTGACGCTGCTCCATCAGAACGTTCCGGGCGGCCTGGGTGGTGCCGAGCTTCCCGCTCCGCAGGCCGTATTGATGAAGCTCGTGATCGATGGCGTGCTGGATCAGAATCTCCCGTGGATGTTCATCTTCATGGGTGTGGGGATTGGACTCGTCGCATCGATGTTCCGCATTCCCGTGCTCGCATTTGCTGTCGGCGTGTACCTGCCGCTCTCCACGATGGCTGCCGTCTTCATCGGTGGCGTCACGCGGTGGGTGCTCACGCGCAACCAGGAACCTGCCGAGGCGGAGCGGCGTCGCGAAGAAGGCATCCTGTTCGGGTCCGGTCTCGTCGGTGGCGGCGGACTGACGGGCGTGCTGCTTGCCCTGTGGGTCGGCGCGCGTGGCGGACAACCAATTCGCGGGTTCCCCATCGATGTTTCCGACTCGGTCCAGGAGCTGCTCGCGCTGGCAACGATTGCCGCGATGGTGGCATGGCTGGTCTGGCACGTGAAGCGAAGGAGAGCGTAGGGCGCCGACGCCAGATGGCTGTCACCACGCTCGTCATTGCAACGATCATCGTCACGATCGGCGCCACGCTGCAGGGCTCGGTCGGGTTTGGTCTCGGCATGTTCTCGGTGCCGCTGTTGTTGCTGGTGGCGCCCGTGCTCATTCCCGGCCCCCTGATCTGCTCCTCGATGGCCCTGACCCTGCTGCTGACGCACCGTGAATGGCACGCCGTCCGCCTGGCTGACATCAAATGGGCCTTGGCAGGCCGTCTCGTGGGTGTCGCCGTCGCCGTCACCGTGCTTGCCATCATGCCCACCGACGGGCTAGGACTGCTTCTGGGGGCACTGGTGCTCGTAGCTGTCGGTGTCAGCGTGTCGGGTGTTCGGCTCAGCGTATCCCCCCGAACACTCCTGGGAGCGGGCACGTTGTCCGGGTTCATGGGCACGGTGGTATCGATTGGCGGCCCGCCCGTCGCGCTCCTCTACCAGCACGAGTCCGGGCCACGGATCCGTGGGACCCTCTCGGCCTATTTCGTGTTGGGTGTGAGCATGTCGCTGGTGGGGCTTCATTTTGTGGGACGGTTTGGTCTTACCGAATTCCTGCTGGCCCTCGAGCTCCTGCCTGGGATCCTTGTGGGATTCCTCCTGTCACGGCGCATAGCGGGCGCACTCGACCGGGGGCGCACCCGGTCGGCCGTGTTGATGGTGTCCGCGCTGTCCGGGGTTGGAGTGCTGATCAAGCAGCTGTTGTAATCTGGGGAGCACGGGCGGAGGATCACCCTAACTTGCTGTCGAAGAACAGCTTACACGCTTGAGCGACCACATATGGCGTACGGTCTTCACTGGGAGTGGCGTGGATTCGGCACGCTGGATGATGCGGTGCTCGATCGGTTGTCTGATCTGGGGTTTCCGTCCGGCGTGCAGGAGATCGTGGATCGGTACATCTGGACGCCTCACATCAGGGTGAACCTCAAGGTGCGGTCATGGTCGGGTGGGCGTAGCCTCAAGCTCAAGCGTCCTGTCGACCTGGATCCGGAATCGGGGCTCGAACTGTGGACCGAACACCCAGACGACGATCACCAGCTCCCGCTGACGCCCGAGACGGCAACGTCCATCCTCACGGAGTTGGGATTCCCTGCGGACTTCTCGATCGCCACCGTCGAGGAAAACAATCTGGTCGAATCCATCCAGCGCGCCGTCCCCGAGACACGGGTCGTGACCGTGCGGAAGCACCGCGCGCGTACGGTCACGCGCGTAGGCACAACGATGGTCCAA
>JAOTWK010000043.1 GCA_029862935.1 Gemmatimonadota bacterium
CTTGAATAGCTCGCGCAAGGGCTCGATCAGCTCGAACGGGAGGTCCGGTCGAAGACCCCCGACATTGTGATGCGTCTTGATGGTTGCCGACGGTCCCCCACGCGGTGAGACCGACTCGATGACGTCAGGGTACAGCGTGCCTTGTACGAGGTAGCGAACATCCCCCTCCACCTGCCCTGCCGACGCCTCGAACACGTCAATGAACGTGTGACCGATAATGCGTCGCTTCTCCTCGGGATCTTCCACGCCTTCCAGCCGTGACAGGAACTGATCCGCCGCGTCGACGACGCGCAGATCCATACCGAGATGCGCGCGGAAAACCCGCTCCACCTGTTCGGCCTCATGCATCCGCAGCAGCCCGTGATCGACAAAGATGCAGGTCAGCCGATCACCGATCGCCCGATGCACCAGCACGGCAGCGACCGCCGAGTCGACGCCCCCCGACAGTCCGCAGATTGCCCGCTCCGACGGACCCACGCGGTCGCGGAGCAGTTCTACGTGCTCGGCGATGAAGTGCCCGGCGGTCCAATCTGGGCGGCAGTCACAGATGCTGAACAGGAAATTCCTCAGCATCTCCCCACCGCGCGGCGTATGCGCGACCTCTGGATGGAACTGGACGCCGAAGAGCTGGCGAGCGGCATTGGCAAACGCGGCGATGGGACTGTTCCGAGAGGTTCCCGTCGTCAGGAAATCGTCGGGAAGTGCGGTCACGCGATCGCCGTGACTCATCCATACCTGTAACCGTTCCCCGCGATCAAAGCCCTCGAACAAGCCCTCCGCGCGGGCGACCTCGAGATCCGCTCGCCCGTATTCGCGTTCGCCGGAGGGTTCGACGTTCCCCCCAACCGCCAGCGCCACGAGCTGCATTCCGTAACACACGCCCAACACCGGGAGGCCGAGCGCGGCCACACCGGCATCGATCCGAGGTGCCCCCTCCTCATAGACGGAATTGGGACCACCAGACAGGATGATCCCCTTGGGGTTGCGGCGGCGGATTTCTTCGAGCGCCAACGGAGGCTGAATCTCACAGTACACGTGGCACTCGCGAATCCGTCGCGCGATCAGCTGGGTGTACTGTGAGCCGAAGTCGAGCACCAAGATTCCATTGGCGACCGAGGTCATTGAATCCACGCTCCTGCATTCTCTACTTCCGTGAGACTCCGCTCTCCGCGCATCAAGTCTCGCACGGTCTCACGGTCTCGAATCACTGCCCAACGGCCATCGTCGACCAGCACTTCGGGCGGCCGCGGGCGCGAGTTGTACGAGGATGCCATGGTGAAGCCGTAGGCGCCGGCTCCCACAATCGCAAGCAGGGACCCGGGTTCGACTCCCGTGAGCTGCCGCCCGAGTCCAAGAAAGTCGCCGGACTCACACACTGGTCCAACAACATCAACGATTGCAGGCGTCGCGCTCGCAGTCGCCCGTCCTATCACGACGATGTCGTGGACGGCGTCGTACAGGCTCGGTCGCAGGAGATCGTTCATGCCGGCATCCACGATGACAAAATCTTTCTCACCCATTCGTTTGCGGTAGAGGCACGTCGTGAGCAGCAGCCCGGCTGCACCCACGAGGTAGCGGCCGGGCTCGACGGCGAGCTCGAGCCCCGTCTCATCGGCGAGAGGGCGCACGGCCGCCACAAAGTCGTCTGGGCTCAGCGCATGCTCCGACGTATATCGGATACCCATGCCACCCCCCACGTTCACGGTCTTCAGGGAGTCACAGCCCACGGTCCGCAACTCGCCGACCAGCCGCGCCAGGGTACGAGCACCATTTCGGTAGTGGTCAGCATCCAGAATCTGGGATCCAATGTGCATGCCGATACTCACGAGCCGTACCTCCGGCACCGCGAGCGTCCAGCGTGCCACATCCACCACCTCGTCGCGACGCACACCGAACTTCATGCCTTCTTCCCCAGTCCGTGTGTACGGATGCGTATCGGCGCTGACGTCCGGATTGACGCGGATCCCCACGTCGGCTCGTATCTTCTTGCGTCGGGCAAGCTCGCTGACCATTTCGAGCTCGGCTGCCGATTCGATCTTGAGCAGGCCGACGCCGGCATCCAGGGCGCGCGCGAGTTCGTTCGGAGTTTTGCCGACACCACTGAACACGACGGTGTCTGGATGGTATCCTGCCTCGAGCACACGCTCGAGCTCTCCGACGGACACGATATCCGCTCCGGCACCCAACTTTCTTATGAGCTCGAGAATCGCGAGATTGCTGTTGGCCTTGACCGAGTAGAAGAGCCGGTGCCGTATGTCGCGCAACGCCTGACGCAGTGCCGAGTACTGATTCCGAATCGTGCCGGCGTCGTAGACATAGACAGGCGTACCGGCCTCGGCCGCGATCCGCTGCAGGAGGTGAGGCTGCTCCGTCAGTAGGCGCGTGCCCACACCGCCTCCGCCACCGCCGGCTTCCCGCACCACACGCATGCCGTCGGCGCCGGATCGGATTGGAATTCCTCGTCCGGTAGCACGCGAATCGTTGCCTTCGTCGCCTCTTTGATGGCAAGCTCACACGCCTCGGTCCCACAATAGCCACCGTACGCGAATCCGCCATCACCGTCCATCAGCTCAATGAGCTCGTCCTTGCTCACGTTGCGACGTGAATGGGCTTCCCGCCGTTGCCGCGCCGCTGCATACAACCCGTCTTGGATCTCCGCCAACGCCGCCTCGACACCCGCAACGATGCCGTCCAGTGGCACGGGCGCCTTCCCTCCCGTGCGCCGCGCCAGCATTGCGTGGCCCTGCTCGACATCCCGTGGTCCGACCTCGAGCCGAATGGGCACCCCGCGCGCCTCCCACTCATAGTACTTGGCCCCGGGCTTCATGCCCTCACGCTCGTCGAATGCGACACGGAGACCAGCTGCTCGCAGTACGTCCACGAGCTTGCGACCGACGCCCATCACGGCCTGGCGTTGCTCGTCCGTGCGAAAGATCGGCACGATCACCACCTGGGTCGGGGCCAGTCGCGGAGGGCACACGAGACCCACATCGTCGCTGTGCGTCATGATGAGCCCGCCGATGAGCCGTGTCGAAACACCCCACGACGAGCTCCACACGTAGTCCAGCCCGCCCTCTGCCGTCTGAAACTGCGTGTCAAAGGCCTTGGCGAAATTCTGCCCCAAGAAGTGCGAGGTCCCCGCCTGGAGGGCCTTGTTGTCCTGCATCAGGCCTTCACATGCATAGGTGCGGACCGCCCCAGCAAACTTCTCAGACTCGGTCTTGAGCCCCGTAAGGACCGGCATCGCCATCCACTCTTCCATGAACTGGCGATACACACGCAGGATCAGCAGGGTCTCTTGCACGGCCTCGTCTTCGGTCGCATGCGCCGTGTGTCCCTCCTGCCACAAGAACTCCGTCGTGCGGAGGAACAGCCGAGTCCGCATTTCCCAACGGACGATATTGGCCCACTGGTTCAGCAACACCGGGAGATCGCGGTAGCTCTGCACCCACTTGGCGAGCATTGCGTAGATGATGGTCTCTGACGTCGGACGCACGACCAGGGGCTCTTCGAGTTCCTTGCCACCGCCACGTGTGACCACGGCCGTCTGCGGAGCAAACCCCTTCACATGCTCTGCTTCTCTCGCCAAGAAGCTCTCGGGAATGAACAACGGGAAGTACGCGTTCTCGTGTCCGGTGTCCTTGAACATCCGATCGAGCGCACCTTCCATCAGCTCCCAGATGCCGTAGCCGCGCGGCCGAATGACCATGCAGCCCCGCACCGGCGAGTAGTCGGCAAGCTCGGCGCGCATGATGACGTCGTTGTACCACGCGCTGAAGTCTTCGGATCGGGGAGTAATGCGCCGCTCGTCGGCCATAATCAGTTATCAGTTGTGAGTTGTCAGTTATCAGTTGTCGGCTCTCAGCCGTCTGCCTTCAGCTGCCAGCAGTCGATTCAACCGTCTGTGCCCGGCTGCGTCCATCCTCGACCGTCTCTGTCCGTCTTCGTCATGCCAGCCACGTCCCCCAAAGCCACCCGTCGCTCCTCCCCGGTCGCAAGGTCACGGACCACCACGACACCATCGGCCCGTTCGTCCGGCCCAATGACGATCGCCTGCCGCGCGTCGCGTGCGCCGGCGAGTTTCAGTTGTTTTGCCACCGACTGCTGCTTGAGCGAAAATTCGACGCGTACGCCGCCTTCGCGCAGCTCGTGGGCAAGCGCGAGGACACTTGGCACGTCCTCGCCCGTCACCGCCACCAGGAACGCGTCGAGGCGCGGCACTGCGGTCGCTGTGCCTCGTGCCTTGATGAGCTCACCGAGCACCACATCTCCCATGCCAAACCCTACGGCGGGCAAATCGATTCCCCCGAGTGCCAGGAGCAATCCGTCATACCGTCCGCCGCCGCAGATGGCGCGGAGGGAGCGTCGCGCATCGAACAGCTCGAACACGATGCCCGTGTAATACGCGAGTCCGCGGACCACCGACAGGTCGAGCTCTACATACTCGTCCAGTCCCATCGCTCCCACGGCTTCGAGACACTCAACCAGAGGCTCGGCGACGTCTGCGCCCTTATCTGCCATCTGCGACAGCTGGTCGCGCAGATGATCGAGGGATCGGATGCCGCCAATCGCCAACGCACGCTCGGCAGCCTCGTCGGTGACGCCGGCCGCCCGGGAGAGATCACCACGAAGCTCGTCACGCGGCTCTCGCTCCAGCTTGTCGATGTGCGTGTACGCAATTCCAATCTGTTCCTCGGACAGCCCCTGACCCTGCAACAGCGCATGGGCGACCCTCCGGTCCGAGACCCTGGCGCGGAAGTCCTGCGCCGTGAGCCCGAATGCGCGCACCACATCCACCGCTGCCGCGAGGAGCTCAGCATCGGCCAACGGCCCGGGTTCGCCGAGAATGTCCATGTTGAGCTGGAAATGCTCGCGCAACCGGCCGCGTTGCTGGCGTTCATAGCGAAAGAGCTGAGGGATGGAGAACCAGCGGATCGGCTTCTTGAGGGCCCGCGCGCGCTGCGCCACCATCCGTGCCAGGGTCGGGGTCATCTCCGGACGAAGCGAGACCTCGCGACCTCCCTTGTCCTCGAAACTGTAGAGTTGCTCGACGATCTCATCGCCACTCTTCTTGCGATAGAGGTCCACCGATTCCAGCGGCGGGCCGTCGTACTCCTCAAACCCGTATCGGGCGGCGACGTCGCGCCACACGGCGAAGAGGTGGTTGCGAAATACCGCTTGGTCAGGAAAGAAATCTCGGAATCCGGGCAGTGACTGGGAACGCATCGGAGCAATCTATTGGACTGGCGCGAACCCGGGCAAGCGCGACATGGCGTCTCCCACCGTGTGGAACGACCCCGTGACGATCACCGTCGCGGCATCGGTCTGCGCGAGCGCGAGCGCACGGTCGAAGTCTGGGACGGGTACGACGCTGGGCACGGCCTGGCTCACCTCATGCAGCGACCACACACGGTCAGCTGGCGCGGAGGGCGGGACCGTCACATAGACGCGATCGACACGTGAGAGCATCGCTTGGAGCATCGGGTGCCAATCCTTGTCGCTCAGAATCCCCACCAGGGCGCTGATCGGTCGCGGCGGGTTTATCTCTTCCATCGTCGCGATCAACGTCTCCAGTCCCGCGGGATTGTGCGCGACATCGAAGAGCCACCTCCCACGACGGTCACATCGACCCGGAAGCCACGCACGGGCAAATCCACTGGTTATCGCGTCTCCAGGCGGGCAGTAGGTCGCGGGGAGAGCCGCCAGCACAGCTTCGGCCACCGCGGCGTTGCGGCGCTGGTGAGCCCCGTGCAACGCTAGGCATCCCCCGTACACCCGCTGTGGATCGACACGAACGGTGAGCGCACCGGTCCTGCGCGCCGCCTGCTCGAGGACCTGAGCGAGATCCGGATCGCGCTCGCCAATCACAAATGGTCGACCGGGCTTCGCGATCCCAGCTTTCTCCTCGGCGATCTGGGTGAGCGACTCGCCGAGGTAGTCGGTATGTTCGCGAGAGATCTGCGTCACGGCACTGGCCAGTGGATTCAACACGTTGGTGGCATCGAGCCGACCGCCCAGGCCAACCTCGATCACGGCCAGGTCGACGTGACGGGCGGCAAAATCGGCGAACGCAATTGCCGTCGTGGCCTCGAAGAAGCTGGCCCCCGACTCGACGATCGTGTCTTCCAGCGCACGGGTCCAGGTGACGAACGCATCGTCTGACATCGCGGTGCCGTCGACCATCATGCGTTCGCGTACGCTCACGAGATGAGGCGACGTGTACAGGCCGGTGCGGTGACCGGCAGCGCGCAGGGCCTCCGCGACGAGCGTGGCGACCGAGCCTTTCCCGTTGGTTCCCCCGATGTGCACCGATGGGAAGTGCCGCTCTGGATGACCCAGCCGGTCGAGCAGGGCCATAGTCGGCCCGAGTGACCACTTGGTGCCCTTGTTGCCGGTACGGGGAAAGAGAAAGCGATTCGCTTCCTCAAAGGTACGGATCAGGTATCCGCCTTCGCGGGGGCTGCTCCGGTCAGGTGTCGAATCAGACGTGCCACCGAGTCGCGCAACATTGGCCGCGGCACGACGGAATCGACCATGCCATGCTCCTCGAGAAACTCTGCCGTTTGGAATCCTGCCGGAAGGTCCTGTCCGATCGTCTGCTTGATGACCCGCGGGCCGGCAAAGCCGATGACCGCCCCTGGCTCGGCCAGGTTCACGTCACCCTGCATCGCGTACGACGCCGACACGCCACCTGTCGTGGGATTGGTCAGGATGGAGATGAAGGGAGTGCCGGACTCTCGGAGCCGCGCCATCAGCGCTGACGTCTTGGCCATTTGCATGAGACTCAGCACACCCTCCTGCATCCGGGCGCCTCCCGAAGAAGAGACCAGCACCAAGGGCGCCCGCTTTTCATGCGACCGCGCGATGAGACGCGCTACCTTCTCACCCACGACCGACCCCATCGAGCCTCCCATGAAGGCGAAATCCATCACCCCAAGATTCAGCTCGACCCCAGTCAGGGTTCCATGTCCGGCAATCAGGCCTTCCTGAGACCCGGCTTCCCGATGCGCCTTCTCGAGACGATCCTGGTAGCCCGTAAACTTGAGCGCGTCAGTCGAGCGCAGCGACGTGAACAACTCGACAAAGCTCCCGGGATCGGTCAGCATATCGACGTAGCGACCCGCCGTGATGCGGCGGTGATATCCGCACGCGGGACACACTTGGAGTGCCCGCTCGAAGGTCTCCGAGATGTCCACGTGACCGCATTGCTCGCATTTGTCCCACGCATCCGCTGGAATTTCGAGCTTCATGCGTTGTGATGCGCGTTTTCTACTGCGGTCTTTGCGAAACCAAGCCATGCAGGATCTCTTCCTGAGTGCGAGCAGTGGTCCGTGTGGCGCTAGGAATCTGCCCCGCCCCTGGGTGTGACGCCAGTCCTCCCAAGGAGGTCATGCGACCGCATACCCCGAGAGTCGGGAGTCCCACGCCACGCGAAGCGCCAACCCCATCGCGACGCAGCACGTGAGCAGGAACGACCCGCCGTACGAGAAGAATGGGAGCGGTATACCCACGATCGGCATGAGACCGACCGTCATGCCCACGTTTACGAGGATGTGCGTCACGAACATCCCCATGATCCCCGCGACGACGAGCGACGAGTAGCCGTCCGCGGCTCGCTGCGCAATGCGAATGAGGACAAAGAGAAGAACCACGAAGAGCACAAGCACTGCCAGGACGCCCACGAACCCGAACTCTTCGCCCAAGACGGAGAATATGAAGTCCGTATGCTGTTCCGGAAGAAACGCTAAACGCTTCTGCGTTCCTTCAGCAAAGCCCTTCCCCAGGATGCCGCCGGACCCGATCGCGACTTTCGACTGAATGATGTGCCAGCCGGTGGCCCGTGGATCGAGCTCCGGATTCAAAAACGAGAGCAGGCGCCCCTGCTGGTACGGCGCGAGCCCCCGCCAAAGCTCGAGCGCCAAGACACCCATGGCGACGTTGCCGAGCCACACCAGAACACCCTCCAACACGTACGGCCGCACCCATAACAAGACCACCAAGAGGAGCATGATCCATGCGCCCCAGGTCCACGTTTCAAAGGCCAAGAGCAGGCTGATCAGCGGGGATGCCAGCACCAGCAACAGCCACGGCCGTACGCCCATCCAAAACAGCATGGCGAAGAGAATTCCCATGAAGACGAGAGCGCTCCCGAGATCCGGTTGAAGTCCCACGAGCACAAAGGGCACGATGACGATCGCGATGGCAGGGAGCAGCCCGGCCACGGTCGTCGGGGGCTCGCGCATCGCCGCGAGATGCCGGGCAAGCATCAGAACCGCCGCGATCTTCGCGAACTCTACGGGCTGGCCAAGCCGCATTCCCCCGAGCGCGAGCCACGATCGCGCCCCCGCAGCGGTCCCACCACCAGTCCCCATCAACAAGGTCACGCCGAGAAGCAGGAGCCCGAATGCGTACACGGCCGGTGTAGCCCACTCCAACATGCGAGGTGACACGCGAAAGGCAATGATGGCTCCGACAATCCCCAGCCCCAACCACACCACCTGTCGCCGCCAGATGCCGGTGGCGCCGGACGGCACATCCGTCTCCCCTGCCGAAATCAGCGTGAGGAGACCGACGGCGACGAGCGCGACGGCAATGGCCAGCGTGCTGCGGTCAATCCCGGGGCGGCGCACCACCACTCCTACCGCGGGTGAGGGAGCGTAGGAGCGCCGTGTCTGGGAGAATCGGAATCGGTTCCGGCGCCGAGTCGGATGGAACGTCGATCTGGTATCGTCCGCCGCGCACCGCGACGGCGTCGGGACCCAGTAGATGTCGCGCGATGATCCGCGTCACCATCGGGGCGACTCGTGAGCCGTGCTCCGCAAACTCCACGATTGCCCCGACGACGATCTCCGCGCTATCGGCCGGCGCGAATCCGATGAACCACCCGTGGTCCGCGCCCTGCGCGTTCTGTGCTGTGCCCGTCTTCCCTGCGACACGAAGGTCCGCAATTTGGGCGCCGGCAGCCGTGCCACGATCGACGACGGCCACCAACGCCGCCCGCAGATCGCGCAGGGCCTGGTCCGAGAGCCCGAGGCTCAGCATGCGGCTGCCCCCGTCTGTCACAAACCGCGGCTCCGCTGCAACCCCTCGTGGGCTCGCGAGTGCCGCGTAGAAGCGTACCATGTTGATGAGCGTCTGGGCGTTCTCCCCCTGACCGATGGACAAGTTCAACGTGACGGCGTTGGTCCACCCTCTGGGGCCGTATCGCTCAGTGAAGTATTCGGTCGAAGTCGGGTAGATGGGGCGGTACTCGTTTGGCAGGTCGATGCCGGACCGGGCGCTGAATCCCATCGCGACCCCATCCTGGAGCAGCGCCTCGAGCCCCAGCTTGAGCCCGAGCTGATAGAAGTACACGTCGCACGAGTACTGAATCGCTTCTTCCATGGTCAGGTCGCCGTGCCCCTCGACCCGCCAACAACGGAAGTAACGATTGTAATACTGCAAGCCGCCGCGGCACGGAATCGCCATGTGCGACTCCATGGTTGCGATGCCGCGACGGAGGGCGGAGGCAGCAACCGCCAGCTTCCACGGCGACGCGGGCGGATAGCGGCCTTGCGTCGCACGATTGAAGAGGGGGAAGTCCTGACGTTGCGAGAGCTCGCGCCACGAGTCCACTTCGATACCACCGATGAACTCGTTTGGATCGTAGGAAGGCGACGAGTAGAGAGCGAGCACCTCTCCGGTCTTGGGCACCATCGCGATGACCGCGCCTCGCGCACCCACGGGAAAGATGCTCGCGACAAACTGCTGCAGCTCGACGTCGATCGTCGTGCGAATGGTTTCTCCCGGCTCGGGAAGCAGTGTCGACTCGTCAGGGGCGTCACGCACCGTGCGTCCCAGCACATCGACCTCGACAAACGCGACGCCGTCGCGCCCCCGCAGCCGGTCATCGTGATACTGCTCCAACCCGTCCCGCCCCACGAGGGTCCCACCGCGGGACCCGCGAAACCTGCCGCTCACCAACTCCTCCTCGGTGATCTCCCCCACGTAGCCCAGCGCGTGCGCGACAACGGGGCCAAACGGATAGCGGCGCTTGGGATCACTGTGAATGACCAACCCGGGGTTCCAGGGCCGTTGCTCTTCGAGTGCCGAGACCACTTCAAACGGCACATCGCGCCGGAGCACCACCGGCTCTGTCGGTGCGCGGCGATGCTGTTCGAACGCCGCTGCTCGTGACGCGGAGTCCATCGGCAGGATACCCGCCAGACGCTCCAGGGTCGCTGCAAGTGAATCAGGCACTGCTGCGAGGACAGATACGGAATAACCGGGCACGTTTTCGGCAACCACGACCCCATGCCGGTCAGTCACCAGGCCACGAGGTGCCGGAATTGGCACAGGTCGCAGCCTGTTTTCCCGGGACTCGAGCTGGTAGCGGTCAGACCGGAGAACTTGAACGCGGAAGAACGCGAGGGCCAAGGACCCGAACACGACGATCACGACCCAGCGACCGAGCCGTGCCTGGCGGGCCAAGGCGTGCGGCTGGGTCCAGGTCATGTGCGTGACCGCATGTGTAGCCAGCGACGGAACGCCAGGAGCACCACCGCTCCGGCAATGGCCGTCGTGAGCGCCTTGAGTGGCGACCACACCGTGAGCTGCCACACCAGGGCAGACGAGTCCATATGGCGACCGACCACGAGCACCAGCACATCCCTTATCCACGAACCGACGAAGAAGAACCCAGCACTCACAACGACGTTCTCTGCGAAGAACACCGCTTTCCCCCACGCGGCAAGATAGCCGACGACCGTGTGCGCCAGGGCCCCCGCGCCGAACGCCACTGGCGTCAAAGCGTCCACCAGCAGTCCCACGACGAACCCGGCCACCGCCGCTTCACCGGGACGCGCTCGAATGGCGAACACGAGGAGCGCCAGCAAGAGCAGATCAGGAGCTGCGCGGAAGTCACCCATGAACGGGCGCAATACGAAGTGCAGGACCGCGAGGAGTAACAGCACGGCAGCCACGCGGTAGCGCTCTTGGAGCACGATCACCGGACGGCTCCTACAAAAGCATTCGCTACGTCGACGCTCGTACCCGTAATCACGATGACGTGCCCCACGGCCGCCGGGTGAACCGCTGCGCGTACCACGTACGTGCGCGACCATCCTTCACGCTCGTCACCGACCGCGATGATGGTGCCGATCGGAATGCCACGGGGATACACGCCACTGCGACCGCCGAGACCCGACGTATAGACGACGGTTCCCAGCGGCACCTGCTGTTGATAGGGCACCCCACGCAGCTCGAGCAGCATGGTGTTGGGTCCCTCGCTGCCGCGGGGCGCGACAATGCCAAATACCGAGCCATCGCGCGTCATCGCGCTGACCCGAAAATCGGGATGGGTCCACAACAGCGCGACGGACCGATCCGGTCCCACAGATTGCACCACGCCAACTAACCCATCCTCGGCCACCACTGGGGCCCGGGGCGTGACCCCATCGTTGGCCCCTGCCGACAGCAAGGCGAGAAGACCGCTGGCGGGAGACGACTGATGGAGTACCTGGGCCGAGACGTGTCCCACGCGGAGCTGGGACGAGAGACCGAGCAAGGCGCGCAGTCGCTCGTTCTCCTCCTCGAGTCCGGTGGTTGCCAGCGCGCGCACAAGCACGGAGTCACGCAGTGTGATCACCTCGGCGTAGCGTCCCCGCGATGCCTTGATGACTTCCGATTGCTCTTGGAGGTAGAGAAACGGCGCCAGAATGGTCCTGCCGATCGTCTCCGCTGCGGCGTTCTGTACGACGGGCGGGGCGAGCCGCGCCCCGAAAGAGAGGATGAGGCAGACGACGAAGGCGATCGTGTCGCGACGTGACGAGAACGAGTCCGGCGCGAAAGTCACGGGCTTACGTGCTGAGAACGGAGCGGTACCTCTCCGGGTCTTCCAGAATCCGACCGGTGCCCCGCACCACGCAGGTCAGCGGGTCTTCATCAACGCGCACGGGCAGTCCCGTCTCCTGCGACAACAGCACATCGAGTCCCCGGATCAAGGAGCCGCCGCCAGCCATCACGATACCCCGATCTACGATGTCGCTGGCCAGTTCGGGTGGGGTGATCTCCAGGGCGCGACGCACCGCATCGATGATCTGCTGCACGGGCTCCTGCATCGCCTCGCGCACCTCGCTCGAATGCACGCGCACCACCTTGGGGATGCCGGACACCAAGTCCCGACCCTTCGCCTCCATCTCCCTCTCGTCCTTGAGCGGGACCGCGCTCCCCACCTGAATCTTGATCAATTCGGCCGTTGGCTCGCCAATCAGGAGGTTGTAGTTCTTGCGCATGAACTGCACGATGGCTTGGTCCATCTCATCGCCACCGGTCCGGATCGACGTGTCGCTCACGATTCCGGACAGCGCTATCACGGCGATCTCGGTCGTCCCTCCGCCGATGTCGATGGCCATGTTGCCCGTCGGTGTCTCGACAGGGAGCCCGACGCCGATGGCCGCCGCCATGGGCTCGGCCACCATGAAGACCTCTTTCGCACCCGCTGAATGCGCGCTATCGCGCACGGCACGCTTTTCCACCTCGGTAATGCCGCTCGGCACGCAGACGATGACCCGCGGTTTGACCCGGAATACGTGCTTTTGAATGATGGTCGACAAGAAGTACCGCAGCATCTTCTCGGTCACATCGAAGTCCGCGATGACCCCGTCTTTGAGCGGGCGGACCGCCTGAATGGCCTCAGGTGTGCGTCCCAGCATGCGCTTGGCTTCGAGCCCGATGCCCTTCACTTTGCCCGTCGCCTTTTCCACGGCCACCACGGACGGCTCGTTGAGCACAATCCCTTCGCCACGCACATACACCAGGGTATTCGACGTCCCGAGATCGACCGCGATCTCGTTCGCCGGCAGAAGTGCCCCTAAGCGGAATTTGCTCCAATTAATCGCCATGATGCGCTTGCGTCAGGGGATGGAGACGCCGAGAGGGCGCCCCGCCAATCCAGAGCGCCCTAAGTTAATGGCATGCGTAAGTCGAGACAAGAGTGAGACTTACCCGATCCCCCCTCACCCCCTCTCCGCGATCGGGTCACACCAGCGTTGCCGGGTCCACCAGGTCGAGGCCAAAGGCTTCCGCCACGCCGGGATACACGACGTGCCCCTCGATCACATTGAGACCCAGGAACAGCGAGCGATCCGCCTGACACGCCTCACGCCACCCGCGTTTCGCCAAGCGCAGCGTATATGGGAAGGTGGCATTCGTGAGCGCCAACGTGGACGTGCGCGGCACCCCGCCGGGCATGTTCGCCACGGCATAGTGAACGACGTCGTCCACGAGATACGTGGGCGATTCGTGCGTCGTGGGCTCGATCGTCTCGATGCAGCCCCCCTGGTCGACGGCCACGTCGGCAATTACAGCACCCTTCTTCATCAGCTTCAGGTCGTCGCGGGTCACGAGATTCGGCGCTTTGGCACCGGGAAGGAGCACGGCACCAATCAGGAGATCCGCCGTTTGGAGCTGCTCGAGGATATTGTGCCGGTTCGAGAACACCAGATCGACGTTGGCCGGCATCACGTCAGACAGATATCGCAGCCGCTCCAACGAGACATCCAGAATCGTGACGTGCGACCCCAGGCCCGCCGCCATCTTCGCCGCATTGGAACCGACCACCCCTCCCCCCAAGATCACGACCTCGGCCGGCAACACCCCGGGCACACCACCGAGCAGGATTCCCCTTCCACCGTAGAACCGCTCGAGATACTTGGCTCCCTCCTGAACGGCCATGCGTCCAGCCACCTCGCTCATCGGCGTGAGCAACGGCAGCTCTCCCGAATCCAACTGCACCGTCTCGTAGGCAATGGCGATCGCCCCCGATTCCATGACCGCCCGCGTCAACTTCTCGCTGGCCGCGAAGTGGTAGTAGGTGAATACCACTTGCCCCGGCCGCATCAGCGGCCACTCGGGCTCGATGGGCTCTTTGACCTTGACGATCATGTCAGCCTTGGCCCAAACATCCTTCGCCTTCCCTACGATCGTTGCGCCGACCCCTTGATACAGATCGTCACCAAACCCGCTACCCTCCCCCGCCCCTCGTTCGACCAACACGGTATGTCCGTGGGCCCCCAGGGCTTCAGCACCTGCCGGAACCAACGCAATGCGGTTCTCGGCGGTCTTGATCTCCTTCGGGACACCAATGATCATCGGAACCTCAGCGTGTGAGATTGATGAGCCTCAGTTCGGTCCCAGCCAGACGACCGTCTGGCGTTCGGGATCGAAAAACTCCGCCGCCACAGCTGCCACATCCTCCGCCCGGACCGCATCGATCTCGGCCAATAC
>JAOTWK010000044.1 GCA_029862935.1 Gemmatimonadota bacterium
GAGAAAGCTGACGTGTTGGCCGACGTTGGGATGGTCTCCTCAGCTGCGTGGATCGACTACGATGACGATGGTCAGCTCGACCTGATCGTCGTCGGAGAATGGATGCCGATTCGTGTCTTTCGGCAACAGGATGGCCTGTTTGTGGACCGCACCGCTGAAGCCGATTTTGCCAAAACAAACGGCTGGTGGAATAGCGTGACCGTGACCGACCTGCAGGGAGACGGGTTGCCGGATCTCATCTTGGGCAACTTGGGACTGAACTCCCTGATCCGGGCATCACGTGACGAACCTGCACGCCTCTACATTCATGACTTCTCTCAGAACGGAGCGCCGGAGCAGGTTCTCACCATCTACAAGAACGGCGTGAGCTACCCGCTGGCAGGCCGGGACGAGTTGGTCCAAGCGATTCCGCAGTTACGAGACAAGTTCGGCTCTTACTCCGATTTCGGCGCCAGCCAAATCGAGGACATCTTCCCTCGATCAGAACTGCGACGGGCAGAGGTGCGCGAGGCATATCTGTTCGCCAGCTCGGTCGCGCTGAACAGCGGAGATGGTTCCTTTGACCTCAGGCCTCTACCCACCGAGGCGCAATTCGCCCCGATCTACGCTGCGCTGCCCGGTGACTTCGATGGTGACGGGTACACGGACGTCGTCCTCGCCGGCAACTTCTCTGGGGTCCCGCCTGTTCGGGGGCAGTACGATGCCAGCTACGGTTTGTTGATGCGGGGAGACGGCACCGGTAGCCTTGCAGCGGTTGACCTGGAGGCGAGCAATCTGGTCATCGACGGCCAGGTAAGAGACTTGGCATTGCTGCGACATGCCGATGGTGGCCGACTGATCGTCGTGGCGCGGAACGATGACTCGCTTCAGATTCTTCGTCCTTTGCGCTTGCGCTCCCCTCAAAGCGGCGACGCGGTGAACGCTCCCTAATCCAACGCGATGGATGAAGCGACTGGCGCGGTGGGCTGCACCACCTGCCTACGAGCCGTCCACCACATCTCGACGAGCAACGCGACGGGTCCCACGAGGAACAGGGCGTAGAACGGCGCATAGATCACCTCTGCCAACCTGAGAAACATCTCAACGAACGCGACGAAGCAGGCGACGACCACGGCGCCCCACGTGGACGACACCGTGGTCTTCGGGTCGGTGATCATGAACAGCGCGAAGAGTTGGTACATCGGACCCGTGATGGGAGCGACCTCGGCCGCGTACGAGCTGCCGGTGATCAGACTGCGGACGATGGCAAAGGCGAAGAAGGACGCCACATAGGCCAGCGTGATGTGTGCACGCTTAGCCCGCCAGATCGTGAAGAGACCCACCGCCCAGATGACGAGCATGGGCCACAGGTCGTTGCCCCATTGCACGCTCAATGGTGCCACGGCGAACGGTGCCAGGAAGAGCAGAGCACAGATACCGAAGTTGGTGGGGTTCCAAAGATGCCGCCGCTTCGTGCGCAAGACGTACTTCGACATGATGGAGATCACGCCACCGAGCGCGTAGGGCCACAACAAGGGCGATCGCACGAGAATGGATATGCTGATGCCGGAGATGTACGCGCTTGCGATCTGAGGTGTCTGGCCCGTCAGGAGCCGCCGCAACGAAAGCTCGGTAGCGATCGTCGCGGCGACAGCGAGAAGGATGGCCTCGTACCCACGCAGCACCCCGAACGACCAGTGGGCGCCCAGCAGGATCAGCGTGATGAGGAGGGGCGCCGTCAGGCGCCGGTCGAACTTCACTGGGGCTCCATGATGGTGTGAAGGGTGTTCGTGGCGAGCATCGGAATTACCTGCTCCACGCCCGAGGGCCAGCGGATGACGACCGAGTCGACCTCCGAGGCTTTGCCCAGCCCAAAGTGCGCTCGGCGCTGGTTCTGCGCGGCGAACCCATTACCGCCTTCTATCTGTTGAACCTGCTCCAAACCGTTCCAATACAAGCGAATCTCCGCTCCGATCGCGCTGCGGTTGCTCCGCGTTCCCTGCAGGGCAAACGCCAGCCAGCCGTGATTCGGCGTCACCGTGTTCTTGTACACGAGAAGCGGTCCGCGCTGGTTCGCCACGACGGCGTCGAGGACACCGCGGTTCCATAGGTCGGCAAACGCCACCGAGCGACCATCGTTCGCGTTGACGGCTCCGATCGCGCGGGTGACGTCCCGGAAGCGTCCGGCACCGTCATTCAGCCACACACGGTCCTCCTGATACCCCGAGAGGCTGCGGCCGCGCATGGCAGGCCAATGGCTCGCGTCGGCGATAATGTCGCGATGGCCGCCGGCAACCATCGAATAGTCGTACCAGTAACTCTCGCGCCTCTCGCCCGACACGTAGCCATTTGTCACGAAGAGATCGAGCCACCCGTCATTGTTCAGATCGCCGAATTGAGCACCGAACGCAAACCCGGCCAGCTCGACCCCCATGGCACCGGCGAGGTTCCGATAGCTGGGCTCATCGCCGGGGTCTTGCGTGGGCACCCACAGGTCGTTGCCGTGGATCAGCACTCCGGGCTCGGAGATATTGCTCACGTAGAGCGTCCACTCCCCACGGTTGAACACGTCCCCGAACGACGCGTTCATGCCGCTCTTCGGCGTGCGTGCAAGGTTTGCTGCGCGCCCGACCTCGCGGAAACGCTGGCCTCCCTCGTTGAGATAGAGCTCGTTGATGCCGTAGTCGTTGGCCACGAAGAGATCCGGATCGCCGTCGCCATCCACATCGGCCGTCGCAGCGGCGAGAGTCCAGCGTCTGGTGGTCAAACCAGCGGCGTCGGCGACTTCCTCGAACGAGCCATCACCGCGATTGCGGAGGAGATAATTTCGCCCACCGTTCTGCGCGTACTCGAAACTCTCCGGCATGATGCGCGTGTGCGGCAGGTTCCACAGATCCACATCTGCGGGGTAGAAGCAGCCCACAAAGAGATCGAGCCAGCCGTCCTGGTCGAAGTCGAACCAGACAGCCGTGTTGGCGTTGATCCAAGCGGGAAGCGCGATCCCCTCCGTGACACGTGCGAATCCCCGACCCGAGTCGTTGTGAAACAGCGCAGGCTGACCCCACTTGTAGAGAAACAGGTCTTCGTAGCCGTCGTTGTCGTAGTCGCCCCAGACGGCACCCATTGAGACACCGGTGCCTTCCCGATTGAGGTCCGCCACACCCATGCGAGCTGCCACATCTTGGAACGTCCCGTCGCTCCCGTTGCGATAGAGCGCGTTCCGACCCCCCATAGCACTGCTCGTCACGTACAGGTCCTGCCAGCCATCGCGGTCGAAATCCGTCACCGAGACGGCAGCGCCGTACGCGGCTACCGCCGGCATGATGGGCTCGAGCTTCGAATCGAGCAGCGGGGGCTCGTGGCTGAACCGGATACCGACTGCGCGTGACACCTCTTCGAACGCAAAGCCATGCCGCTCGAGTGCCGCCGCTGTACTCAAGGCGCCTTCCTCGGAGGCCGAGGAGAAATGCCGGATGGCTAGCGGCGTTGCGAGGAGCGCGAGGAAGACGAGAGCCGCGACGACTCTCAACACCCGTCGCCGCGTCGCCGTCGCGTCACCGGTCATGTGTTGGTGCGAGTGCACGATGAAAGTTCCGTGCTGTCACGTAGCGGGTGTGAAAGGTCTCCCAGTCCTTGGGGTGGCGGCGGTACGCCGGATCATCCTGCAAGCGGCCTGGCGGACGGGAATAGTCGGCCAGTCCATGGTATGGTAGGGGGAGAACCGTGGTGGAAAAACCGGTGTTGTAATCCCCGTCCTTTACCCAGCCATCGCCGATGAGTACGAAGTCGCGTGTCCAGCCATCGCTGGGAGGACTCAGGGCGGGGAACTGAAGCACCAACTCGTCTCCAGCGTTCATGATGACGTAGCGGTCGTCCACCGCCTCGTTCAAGAGGCCAACGTCGCCGAATCGAGTGTAGAACCCGACAAGGTCTCGCCATAGGGGTGCGGTGGTGGCAATCGTGCTGTAGTCGGGAAGCTCGGGCGCTTTGCGGCTGGCCTGAGTGACTTCCGAGAAGCCGCGGTAACGTAGTTCGGCAGTGGTGGGCAGGAGTCGGCGGGTGGTGATTGTTGCATCGGGCCAGCCCACGGCCCATGAGATCCGGTCCCAGTAGATCTCCATGTTGGTGCGCAGCCGCACGTGGCGCGGCGTGCCCGGGCGGAAGGCGTGTTCGAGGTCGATGAGCATCGTCTTCGTCTTCCCAGCCGGGAATCCGAGATCGGACTCGACGATGTTCCATCCTCCCTTGCCGTCCGGCACCTCGAGGGTGAGCCCGTGCGGTACCGGATGGTCGCCTTGGGTCACGGCGACATTGATCGAGGCGTCGGTGGGGTACACCCACCCGGATGCTACCAGCCAAAGCGGTCCGTCGGTCGGCACGTCGTCACCGAGGGAGACCTCGACGAAGTGCTCGCTGGCGATTCCCTGGTAGGGACCGAGCTCGAAGGTGTCCAAGAACTGCTCGTCGCGTTCATGGATGAGCGCCGTCACGTCGCCGCCCGTCTGATCCCACGCCTGTGCAACGGGGCGAAGCGGTTGCATCGCATGAACGGCAGGTGTCGGCGCCGGAAGCGTGAAGCGCTCGTCCACGAAGACCTCGGTGCCCGCCGGATGGTCCACGACGAGCAGCGCAACGTGATCGAAGAAGTGTGTCTCCCACAGGTCCGCCGTGATGCGTACGTCGTAGACCCCATCGCGGGCGGCCAATTGGTCACCGCGGATCTTGATCCAATCTTCACTGTGGATCACCGCCGCTTCCCCCTGCGCGTTGATGCGCAGGCCGAGCGCGGTTCGCCATATGAAGTCCGAGACGAATCGCATCGCCTCGCCGTCGAACGCAAAGACCCAGGGGCACGAGCCCTTGAGCCGCTGACGGGTGAGAACGGTCTCGTTGGTGGCGGCGAGGTTGAACTCGGCCTGGACGGTGCCGTTCGGCCAGATGATGCGCGCGACGTCGACCAGTGGGGCTTCGCCGGTGCCAAAATGGACGGTCGGACCCTGGATCACCTGCTTCTGGTACAGCAAGCCCGCCCGAATTTCGATCTCACCGCCGATGCCGAACGAATTGATGCGTCGGTCGCCCGTGGCCTCTGCTGCCCGCGGGCGGATGCTGGTCGAGTAGTAGTCGAAGGTTCCCTCGTTGACGAGCAACCGGGACTCTCCGTCTGACGATACCGCTATCAAGTCGAGCCGACCTTCACCGCTGATATCCGCCACACTGGTGATCTGGCCTTCGATGGGTGGGAGCGAATGGATCCCGAGCGCCGTGTTCAGCCACGCCCGAGCGCCATCCGGTGTGGAAGCCACCACGTCGAGGTCGCCGTTGTTGTCCAGGTCCGCTACGAAGAGCCGGGTCGATTGGACGTTTGCGGGAGCGAACTGCAGCCACCGTCCGAGCTCGCTGACATCCCACGCGTCGTCGATCATCGAGAGGCGGCGTAGCCCACCGTCTGCCCCGAGGAGTATCAGGTCGAGCGTCGCGTCCTGATTCAGGTCAGCCGCGGCGACGGCGTGCACGGAGCCGACCGCGTTCGGCAGGGTGAAGGGCTGGAACTGGGGGAGGCGGTAGCGCCCGTTGCGGAACACTCGGAGGCGCCCCGCTGCGTCGAGGAGCGCGGCATCCGGGTCGCCGTCCGCGTCCAGATCGGCCCATACGAAGTCGCGCAGGCGGGTCACGTCTTCGAAGGCGCGGTACACCTCGAATGTCCCATCGCCCCGGTTCCGCAACGCAACAGGCGGACCATCAACCCGTGCGAGCACGAGGTCCAGATCGCCTTCCATGTCCAGGTCGGCAGCCCAAGCGCCGGCGTATGCGGCGTGAGCGACCCCAGGGGCAATTGCACGGCTGGTCGCGTCGACAAAGGAGCCAGACCTGTCCTGACTGAACACGCGAAGTCCACCGGGTCCGGCCAGCACGAGGTCCACGAGGAAATCGTAGTTGTAGTCGAGCGCTGCGACGCCAGATGATGAGAGCGGAACCGCGGACGTCCCTCCCGGAAACGTGAACGACTCAGCCTGACCGGGCTCGGTGGAAACCCACAGGGTTTCGCGACTCGCAGCGACCATCGCCAACGGCACGTCATCACTGAGCCAGAACGTGCGCACCCAACTGACAGGGCCTCTCCCCACTGTGAGCGTCTCAGGTATGAACCGAAGACCCGTATCCGGCGCCGCCGATAGCGCGGTAGGTGTCGGAAGTCGCACGAAGCGTGTCAGCAGGACGTCCATTCGGCTTGGTGACGTGCGTACGGCCTCCTGGTCGTCGCGGTAAGCGGGCAGGGGCTGCAACACCGAATGCAGAAACCCGATCAGCGTCGCGGCGCGGTCGAACTCCTCGGCCTCCTCCGCGGTCCGCACTGCCTGGAGCTCGGCCGTCAGGGAGAGTGACAAAGAATCGGCCCGGACTGCAACGCGGTCGAGCGTTTGCTCGAGCGTCCCGATGTCGCGCAGCTTTGCAGCGAGGCGTGCGCGCTCGAGCAGGGCGACGAGATTCTCAGGCTCCGCGGCCAGGATCCGGTCGATCAACTGCTGCGTCTCGGCCTCGCTTCCTGGCCGACCTTCCTGCTCGACGAGTTGGGCCAGGAGGTAGAGCGCTTTGAGACTCTGGGCGTCCAGTTCGATGGCGCGGCTGAGGAGCGCCGTCGCCGAGTCGAGGCGACCGCGCTCGCGCTCGACGATCGCGGAAACGAGCTGGATGTGACTGTTCTCTGGTGCAAGCACTCGCGCCTCGAGCAACCGGTCAGCCGCCTCGCCCAGCTCGCGCCGCTGAAGCGCGATCAGTCCGAAGTTGGCCCAGCCGGCTGGTTCCTTAGGGACGAGCTCAGTGACGCGTTGGAACGCGGCCGCCGCCAGCCCGCTCTCGCCTGCTTGAGCGGCGGCCACGCCCCTGTAGAAAGACGTAACCGCCTCCGCGTAGATTGGCGACGAGGCGTCTGGCAGGGCGTCGCGCTCGCACGCCGCAACACTGAGCGGGAAAAGGAGCGCGGAGGTGATACGAAGAGCGAATCTCAAGATGGCGTGACCGATGTCGTCCAGTGAAGTGCCCACGGAGGCCAGGGTGCCACGCAAGCTAGATTCTGCGGATTTGGGGCGCAAGGCGATGGAGCGGTCTCGAGGGTGCGCAAAGGACCGGGCGTGGCCCCCTGCGAGAGAGGCATTTCGTGACGGCGTACATCGGCGTATACTGGCAATTCGCGTCGGGAATTGTGATTCCATTTCGCCACCAAGACTGTGGGATCCTCCCGCAGGCCTGAGCCAAAGAGGTGCCCGTGGGCTTATTAGCGAGCGTGGACTGGGTAGTCATCGGCTTGTATTTCGTGCTGGTGTTTGGCGTGGCGATCTGGGCCACGCTGCGCGAGCGGTCAACCCGTGGGACGTCACAGGACTACTTCCTGGCGGGACGCAATGTTGGCTGGTTCATCGTGGGTGGCTCGCTGTTCGCCTCCAATATCGGATCGGAGCACCTCGTTGGGTTGGCGGGAACCGGCGCCGCGAGTGGTGTGGCG
Source organism: Gemmatimonadota bacterium (assembly GCA_029862935.1). Next base: position 7,484 of record JAOTWK010000044.1, read on the forward strand.
GTTGGACAGTTCGAGATTCTCGCCTCGCTGATACTCCTGATGCTCGGCTGGGTGTTCGTGCCGTTCTATCTGTCGAGCGGTGTCTTCACCATGCCGGAGTTTCTCGAACGACGATACTCCGAGAGCGCTCGGTGGTACCTGGCGGTGATCTCCATTATCGGCTACGTGCTGACCAAGATCTCGGTGACGATCGCCGCTGGGGGCATCGTCTTCGAGGCAATCATGGGGATCGACTTCTGGACGGGTGCGCTGGTCGTCGTGGTGGTCACCGGCGTGTACACGATCTTCGGCGGTCTCCGCGCGGTGCTCTATACGGACCTCCTGCAGATGTTCGTCCTGATCGGTGGCGCGCTTGCCGTGACCTTCCTGGGGCTCAATGCCCTGGGCGGGTGGAGTGCGATGACGGACACGGTGGGTCCCCAGTTCCTCAGTTTGTGGCAGCCAATGTCGGATCCGGATTTCCCCTGGACTGGTATTCTCTTTGGGGCGCCGATCCTCGGTGTCTGGTATTGGTGTACCGACCAGTTCATTGTGCAGCGCGTGCTTGCGGCGCACAACCAGGATCACGCTCGGCGTGGGACAATCTTCGCGAGCTACCTGAAGCTGCTGCCGCTTTTCATTTTCGTGATTCCCGGTGTGATCGCCTACGCATTGTCGCAGCAGGACCGGTTGCAGCTCGCCACGCCCGACCAAGCGTTGCCCACGCTCATTGCGGTGCTGCTCCCGATCGGGGTGCGCGGGCTGGTCGTGGCCGGGCTGCTGGCGGCGCTCATGAGCTCGCTCTCGTCGGTGTTCAATTCCACTTCCACGTTGGTCACGCTGGATGTCTACAAGAAGCTTCGCCCGCAGGCATCGGAACGACGGCTCGTGCTGGTGGGGCAAATCACCACCGGCATGCTCGTAGTCTTCGGCCTCTTGTGGATCCCATTCATGAAGCTGATCTCCGGGCAGCTCTATCAGTACTTGCAGAGCGTGCAGGCGTACATCTCACCGCCGATTGCGGCGGTATTCCTGATTGGCGTGCTGTGGCGGCGGGTCAACGCGAATGGCGCGATCGCGGCTCTGATCACGGGATTCGTGTTGGGCATGGGACGGCTTGTGGTGGAGATCATCCAGCCGCTCCAGAAGGGGGTCCTGGAGGTTTATGCTGACATCAACTTCCTGCACTTCGCCATCGTGCTGTTTGTGATCTGCACGGCGGTACTGATCGCGGTCAGCCTTGTGACGCCACCGCCGCCCGCCGAGAAGGTGGCCGGCCTGACGTTTGCGACGACGGAGCCACCGGCTGAGGGAGAAACCGACTCCCGCTGGCGCCGCAGGGACCTGATACTGAGCCTGTTTGTGGTGGTCAGTGTCGGATTGGTGTGGATCTACTTCTCATGAGAATTGCGGATTTTAGATTACGGAATGCAGATGGGCGCTTGATCTCAACCAACTCCAATCGCCAATCTGCAATCTGCAATCGCGACCACGTTACCGCCCGACTTCGGTAAGCCCGAACACGTAGCTCTCCAGCGATCCGAGCGATCGCAGCGGGACGTAGCTGTCGATCCGCCCGTCTCCTCGCACCGTGAGGGACGCGCCCTGTGGGCCGCCTAGCAGGTTCTGCGCGTCATATCGGCCTGCCGGAAGTACTCGGGTCTCCGACGAGAGCCTGACGCTCGAGAGCGGTGTCGTCCCCAGGTTGGCCACCACGAGTACCGAGCGATTCCCCTCGCGCCTGACGTACGCCGCCGCAGCATTCGTGCTCGCCGAGAGCGACACCAGCGCACCGTTCGCAAGCGCCGGGTGCTCCGCCCGTAGGTGGATGAGGCGGCGGTACAGACTGAGCAGGGAGTTGGGGTCGGCGTCCTGCACTTCGACGTTCGCCGTGAGCGAATCCTGCTGCAGCGGCTCCCACACGAGACCGTCGGTGAACCCGACGGCGGGGCCGCGAGTCCAGTGCATCGGTGTGCGCAGCCGGGGGTCCGGCTTGTCGCCGCTCATCCCGATCTCCTCGCCGTAATAGACGAACGGGAGACCGGGAAGTGTGAGTAGTAGGGTGGCTGCCACCTTTGCGCGTGCCACGTCGCCGCCCAGTGCGGTGACGGTGCGTGTTTGATCGTGGTTGCGGAGGAACGGTGCCCAGCGCTCGGCCGGCAGCTCACGCTGCAACCGGAGGAAGGGTTGGAGCAGCGTCCTCGCCGAGCCCTCACGCACCGACTCGATGATAGCATCCGAGGCCTCGAAGGCGAAGTACGCGTCCAGCTGATCCGGGTAATACGAGAGCATGGCACCGGTGCTGTCCCACACCTCGCCCACGGTGTACGCGTCGGGCGCAACGCGTCGGACGTGCCCTGCCAACTCTCGAAGAACCGCATGTGTGAGGGGTGCATGCTGGACCACTCTGCCGCTCTCCTCTTCGGTCAAGAAACTGACCGCGTCGAGGCGAAACCCATCGACTCCTAGCTCTTTCAGCCAGAAGGTGGCGATCTCCTTTGCCTCATCGCGCACGGCAGGCGTCTCGTAGTTCAGATCCGGCATGCCGTGCCAGAAGAATCCGTAGTAGTACTCGTCACGCACGATCGACCGGTGCCAGTTGTCGCCGCCCCACGGATTCTTGACGCCCGGGTGCGATGGCAGCCAAATGAACCAGTCGCGGTAGGGCGAGTCGACATTGTGCAGCGCGTCTTGGAAGTGGGGGTGTTCACTGGAAACATGGTTGAGCACGAGGTCGACCAACACACGAATCCCGCGTCGATGTGCCTCGAGCACGAGCAGTCTGAAATCCTCGTTGGTCCCGTACTCGCGGTCGATGCGGTAGTAATCGGTCACATCGTACCCGTGGTAGCTCGGTGACTGAGCGATCGGCATGAGCCAGATGCAGGTGGCGCCGAGGTCGCGCCGCGATGTCGGATCGCCGTCATTGATGTAATCGAGCTTTTGGATGAGCCCCCTGAGATCGCCAACGCCGTCGCCATCGCTGTCGTAGAACGAGCGCACGAAGATCTCGTAGCAGACGGCGCCACGGGTCCATGCCGGAGCTGAGAAGGCCTCACGCTGCTGGCCTTGGAGCGCGGATGGTTCACCGAAGAGCACCAACGGAAACACCAGTGCGAGCATGCGGGGCATTCTCATGCAAAACCGACCTCCGTTGGCGGGCAACGTAGCCGGGGGCCGGCTGCTGAACAAGCGGGCCGGCGGATGCCTACGAATACATCGCGGAGCCCGCGCTCGCTGCGTACATTACAGCTTCCGGCCGCCTTCTTCCTCTGACTACAGCCCGGATGGTTCGCCGATGCACGTGCCCGCATCTCTCCTCGTCGTGCTGTTCCTGCTGCAGGCATGTCAGGCGCCCCCACGGGCGGTGCAGTCCGCGGTTTTGGAATTCCCCGAAGCCGGCGTGGATGACCCGGCAGCCTACGAGGGGTACGCGACCCGGTTCTTTCGGGATGCCCGCGGCAACACCTTGCAGATCTACCTCAATCAACGTGACGGTCGTGTCGTTCACGTTTGGGCAGACGCCGCAAACGAGAGCGCCGCGTTCACGGTTCGCGATGCGGAGGGGCGTGCCGCTCCGGTGACGTGGGGCGGTGCCGGGGTGGAAGCAGGATCGGATGGGCAATCCAGAACGATGCGGTACCAGCTCGCCGCAGACGTCGGCGCCCTCGATATCGGCTGGTTCCTGCTCGGGACCATGCGCCAGGAGCGGGATTTCCAGTATCTCGAGTGGCACAAGCGGCCGTGGGGCGATCCGTCGTTCATCTTGCCGGAGCTGACCGGACTCATCGAAAGCCTCGAGCGTCTACCGGCGGAAGAACAGACCGAGCACTTGGCGCTCCTCGGTGCCTTGAATGTCGAGGAACTACGCTCGCGGCTGGAGCCGCGCGTGAGCCTGACGGCAGACGACGCCGGTTGGAGCGTGCTGGTCGAGCACACGAGCCTGGATGGTCGCAACCGACTCACACTCGAGCTTCACGGTGACGCGGATGCCTCGGCGGCCACGCTTGCGGCCGACAGAGTCGCGGTGCGCGCCATCGACGGAGGGCGCATCGAGCTGGCGGTAGCCGTCACGACAAATTCGGAGGCCCTCACGCCGTTAGGCCGCGACCGGCTCTTCAACGCGGCGTTCGAGGACTACTTCGCGCGGCAGCGGCGCACGGCGGACAGCCTGCGCCTGATGTTGACGGTGGAGCAGGCTGCACGGGATCCCTCACTCCTCGCGTTCCGACGCCTCGAGCGGCAGGTGCTCGGTCTCGAGCTGTTGAGTTCGGAACAAAAGCTCGTGGCGTCGATGCCGAACTACGCGACGTACTTCGGCCGCGACCAGATGATGTCGGCGCTCATGCTGGAGCCGATCTCGTCAGTGGACCTGCAGGAGCTCGTGATCGCGAGTGTGCTGCGCAAGCTCGCTCCGTCGGGTGCGGTGAGCCACGAGGAAGCGTTGGGCGGTCAGGCAATCAGGGAGAACGCTGCGGAATACAGTACCCGGGTCAATGCGTGGGTCGAGGCAAGCGCGAAGGACGCTGCACAGCAAACCGAGCAGCTCGCGCGTGCGCGTGAGTTGCTCAAGGATCTGCAGGCGGTCCGCGAGAACTACCACATGATCGACGACGACTTCCAGTTGCCGGTGCTCGTCGATCGATACCTGTCGCGCTCGGACGTGACGGCCGAGAAAAAGCGTCGCTTCTTGAACGAGCCGGCTGGGTCTGGCCTGTCACGCCTCGAAGCGCTCGCACGGAATCTTGCCTTCGTCGCCGAGCTTTCACGACCCTATGTCGACGACCCAACCGCGACCAAGCTCGTGAGCTTCTTCCACCGTGACGCATCGGGGTGGCTGCCCGGTAGTTGGCGCGACAGCCGCGCGGGATACGGCAACGGCCGGTTTGCGATGGATGTCAACGTCGTGTGGGTGCCCCGTGCACTCGAGTCCGTCGAACGGATCCTCGAAAACGTGAGCGCGCTCGGCCTCTCTGTGGAAGGTGCGTTGTCGGGTGCCCCGATGGACGTTTCGCTGCTCGAAGCGTATCGGCGAGACCCGGCGATGTTGCGCGCGGCGATCACAACGTGGCGCCGCGCCCGACGACACTTCAACGTGCGCGTGCACCCGATCGAGGTGCGACGCACGCTCGATGGTTGGTTCGAGTCCCTGCCGCCGTCCGAACGTGACTACTGGCGACCGCGGTTCGTGGCGGATACGGCTGAGGGACGCCCACTCTGGTTCTTGGCACTCGCTCTCGATGAGCAAGGCCGACCGATCCCGGCCGTGAATACCGACCCAGCGACCGATCTCTTCATTGGGAATTACACGGCGGATATCGTCGAGGGGACAGTCGACCCGAGTCTCGTCTACCAGCTGGTCCGACCCATCATGCGTGCCTACCCGGCTGGATTGTTCGTCGAGGGCTTGGGACCCGTCGTCGTGAACGACGCCTTCGCGAGCACGGCGGTGCAGCAGCGCTTTCGCGAAGATCTCTATCACTCACCGCGCGTGGTCTGGGGCCGGGAAGTGAACCTGCTCCTCCTCGGTCTCGCTCGTCAGATCGACGCAGCCTACGACTCATCCGGGAGGCTGCGAGAAGAGAGTGACGGAACCCGCGCGTATGTGGAGGCGCTGCGCGATGCGCTCGACAGGACACTCGAGGCGGTGGAGGCGTCCGGCCTCGGCCACAATGAGCTGTGGAGCTACCGCATCGATGGCGACGCACTCCGCCCGGCACGCTACGGGACGAGCTCCGACATCCAACTCTGGAATGTGACTGACCTCGCCGTCGGGTTCTTGTTGGATCGATTGCCACCGCGGTGAATGACGGGAGTCTCTGGGACCGCGTAGCGGAAGAGGCATTCCAACCGGAAGATTGTCGGTACGCTAACCACCTTGGGCATCCCAGGCTTCTTGCGAGATGCCTAGAATTGGACCACCAATGTGTCCAACAGTGAGGTGTGTGCAAACTGGATCTGAGTCCTGTACACCTCTCCTGCGCTTTCCACCGACCAGCCGGAGGATAATTCACTCCGATTGTGAACGACTGCAACGGGTCTGAAGGCAGATACGACTTCCGTCTTATTCAAGTGTCCGGCAAATGCTTTCAGTACCACCAGCAGGCTGTTGCTCCGTCGGTTGTACTCGCTTTCCACTAGTATCCCTTCGGTCGAGGCGAGGTAAGGTGCTTCAATCTCCCCGAGTTCTACTTCGATCGTTGTGGCGGCCATCCCTGATCCCGGAAGCACGGCCGAGGATGACGGCCTTCCATCGATCAGCAATCGCCTGATTGTGGGACCGGCCCCGCGCACCAGAACCTGCGCACGGTTTCCGCCTACCGTCAGTCCATACTCGATTTGCTGAGTGTTCTCGGGTACGAACGGCTCGACAGCAATATTCCACTCGTTTTCCCGGACGCCAAACAGCCTGTAGAGCGCATACTGGTACCAGGCGGCCGCCCATGTGAACTGGGGCTTGTCCAGCTGCCCATACGCCTCGTGGTCCTCTGAGTTAGCGTTGCGGAATTCATACATGGCCGGCTGGCCGTTCGGGCTCTTCATTACGCCTTCGAGCGTCATGACATTCTTGATGAATTCGAGTGCCTCTGGTTTCTTCCCCACGGCCATCAGGGCCAGCGCGTACCAGGCATTGCCGTGCGGCCACACCCCTCCATTGAAGTAGTAGTATTTGTCGCCCGCTTCCCCTCCCGAGAACTCGTATTCCTCGATGCGTTCATGGAAATCCATGGGATACGCATTGTACAGCCCGACTTGCT
>JAOTWK010000477.1 GCA_029862935.1 Gemmatimonadota bacterium
TACGGGACGTTCGGCTGCGCTACGGAATCCGGTGACTCGGGTTTCTGCTCGGTCTGCTGCGCTTTTACCGGAGATGCGGCAACGAGGCCGATGACTGCAAACGCCAACGTTCTTCCAAACCAGGTAGGTGTCGACATGGCTGTACCCCTTCCGGTACTCGACTGCGCAAGGCTCTGCGGGCGACGGGGAGAGTAGCGAGCCGCCGGCCACGGTCGCCCCCCTGCGCCGACGGCAGCACTCGATAGTTAGGGATGGGAAGGGGACTGCGGTATTCGGATTTCTACAGAGGGGGCCCTCCGTAGAGTTACGGAGTGCGGCTCGCGGCCTCAGTCCTGCGCCAGTTTGTTCTCCAACACGAACCGCGTGAGGTCGGCAACCGACCGCATCCCGAGCTTCCGAGCGAGGCCATCGCGATGCGTCTCGACCGTCCGGGGACTGATCCCCAGTGCGGCCGCGATCTCCTTGTTAGTGTGACCTCGGGCGACCTCGATGAGCACCTCACGCTCGCGGGGGGTGAGGCGTTCGGCCAGGGCCTGCTGCCGCTGATGCTCCGACTCGCCGCGGAGGGCAACCCCGAGTTGTTTGGCTGCCGCGGGGTGGAAGTACTCCTCTCCATTGTGGATCTTGCGCACGGCCGCGCGCAGCTCGTGGGGCTCGGCATCTTTGAGCATGTAGCCGTCTGCCCCCGCCCGCAACGCTTGCAGGACGTATTCGGGATGGTCGTGCATGCTGAGGATCAGGACGCGCACGGTGCTCTTCTGTGTTCGGAGCGCGGCAGTGACCTCGAGTCCTGTCATGCCCGGCATGGTGAGATCCAGTACCACGATGTCGGGGGTGAGGTTGCGCACCTTGGCCAGCGCTTCCTGACCGGTCCCCGCTTCACCCACGACCTCCACACCCGGCGTCGATGCGAGGACGGCCCGAATACCCTCGCGCACGACGGCGTGGTCATCGACCACGAGGACGCGGATCCCCTTCCGCACGGAACCGCTCATCCTTGCTCCGGTGGCACGCAGACCACGATTTCCGTTCCCCGGCCGGGCAGCGACCCGACCATCACTGTCCCCCCCAGTGCCGCGATGCGCTCGCGCATACCAGCCAGGCCCATGTGGCCCTGTGTCTCGAAGGCCTCGATGTCCTTGCCCGACGGGAACCCGCGTCCGTCATCACGCACGCGGAGCGCGACGTCCCCTGCCTCGACACCGAGCGCCACGCTCACCGCGCGTGCGTCGGCGTGCCGCGCCACATTCGCGAGACTTTCCTGTACGGAACGAAACACTGCCAGCTCCGCATCGCCGGACAACACCGGCAGACGGTTCGCGGCAGTGAAGCTCGTTTCGAGGCCACTGCGCTCACCGAAGTCCTGGACCAACGCCCGAAGCGCCGGCACCAACCCGAGATCTTCCAGCAGCGAGGGACGCAGGGAGTTGGTGACATTGCGAATGCTGCGGATGCCTTCATTGATCAGCCCGACCGCCCGATCCAGGGTCGGCACCAGCTCGTCCGATGCGGACTCCCGGGCCATCCCGAGCTGCAGTTTCACTGCCGAAAACAGTTGGGCGGTCTCGTCATGCAGTTCGCGCGAGAGCCGCCGCCGCTCTTCCTCGTGCTGCAGGACCATGCGCTTGGCCAGTCGTTCCAACTCCGCGGTCCGTCCCTCCAGCCGGCGATAGAGGTCGGCGTTCTCGAGTGCCGCGCCCACCTGCCGGCCCAACGCGAGCAGGAAGGGCCGGTCTAGCGCGGCAAACGGATCGCGCGCGTCACCGACGATGACGAGTGCCCCCATTACGGCACTCCCTCTCAGCACCGGCAGGGCCGCCACGTACGCGTGACCTCCGAGACCGTCCCCTTGCACGGGGCTCCAATTCTGGACGACGTCCGGCGCCCCCTGTTGGATAGCGCGACGCACGGCCGTGCCGGCTGCACCATGCGGCGCGGTCCCAGTCCACGAGCCACATGCCCCGGTCCCGCGACTGAAGTGCCCGTCGTCGCGATCGGCCAAGTACATCGCTGTTCCCCGCACCGCGGGCAGCGCGAGGAGCCTTTCGAGCAGCGCGTCCAGCACATCCCGATCGCGTTCTCGCCGCTGCATCTCGCCGGACAGCGCGGACAGCACGCGGACCCCGCCCTGCAAGTCCTCGATGACGAGCAGCAGGATGCCCGCCCCCATGGCGAGCGTGAACGCGATGTCGAGGTAGTAACCCCACGGGTTCCAGACACCGCGGGCCCTGAGAAGCGGATAATCGAGGTGGTGGATGGCCCACAGGCCAAACGTCGTGGCTAGCAGGAGGGCGGCTGTCGACCGCACCTGGCGGTGGTAGCGGAAGAAGGCCCAAGCGGTCCACAGGGTCGCCACACTGAGAAACAGGACCGCCGGTCCAGCGGCAAGCAGGAAATTGTCCAAGCGGTAGATGGCGGCGTAGGACCAGAGCGGGGGAAAAAGCACGACCGCGGAGTAGCCCGACCGCCATTGGAGCTGTTGCGAGAACACCAATGCAGCCCAGAGCAGCGCGAGCGCCGTCCACCCGGTCGTGACCTGATGCCAATAGAGCCAGTAGCGCTCACCACTCAGGACGAAGCTGATAATGGCCCCGAGCCGGAGCACGTAGAGGCTCCAGGCGATGGCCCACCAGCCGAAGTAGGGCTTTCCGTACCGCCGGTACAGCCACGCGCAAAGGACGGCCAAGCCGAACGTCACCGCCGCCTGGAAGAAGGCCGCGGCAAGCTCCGAGCGCGCTGCCTCTGGGATCGTCAGATCCATGCCGGAAAGGAAGGCGTTGAGCCTGGAAAGTGGAAGGCCGTCAGAGGAACAGCAAACAGATCCAGGTCACGGTGTTGGCGGCCACCAAGGACCACCCCACGCGCTTGAGGTGCCGCGGGTGTATATGAACGCTGCCGAGGGCCGTGGTGAGCAGCGCCGGCGGCACCAGGGCGAGCGCGACGGGCCACGACGTGGTTCCTTTGGCGGCCACACCGAGCGCTACCGCCGCCGAGGCTGCTCCCAGCACCGGCGACAGGCGCGGCAGGGTGCCCGCGGTCCGTCCGTGTTTGTGCCGGAGCTTGAGGGCATGCACGGCAATCGTGCCCAACATGAGGCTCACGAACCACACACCCGTCACGATCCATCCCGTACGCCACACGACGCCAGCCGCGATGCTCACCGGCAGCACCATCCCCGCAAACGCAAGGACGACCAGCGCTTCCCCCCATAGGGTCTTGTGCCGGCGCAGG
>JAOTWK010000478.1 GCA_029862935.1 Gemmatimonadota bacterium
GGCGCTGATCACCTACCACGTGACGTTCGGCCGGTGGCCGCCGGTCGATCGCCACCGCCGACCACTGTTCGCGTACGGCAAGGCGATCCACGACGCCTGCGAGCGCCGAGCGCATTACGATGCCGGACAGTACGTCGAGAACTGGGGCGACGAGGGACACCGCCGTGGCTACTGCCTCTACAAGATGGGCTGCAAGGGCCCGGTCACGTTCCAGAACTGTCCCCGTGTCGGATGGAACGAGGGCACCAGTTGGCCGGTCGGCTGTGGTCACCCCTGCCTCGGATGCGCCGAGCCGGATTTCTGGGACAAGATGACGCCGTTCTACAGTCACGTCGCGGGCGTCCCCGGCTTCGGTGTGCACACGAGCGCAGACACGGTTGGGATCATCGCCGCCGCAGGCGTGGCGGGCGCGTACGTTGCTCACGGGCTCGTCCAGATGACCAGGCGTCGGGCGGCCCGGGCCAAGAGTGAAGCCGCTGCGCAGCAAGCAAAAGGAGGTTCGTCATGAGCCGCATCGTCATCGATCCCGTCACGCGCATTGAGGGGCACTTGCGCATCGAGGCCGAGGTTGATGGCGGCACGGTGCGGGACGCTTGGTCGTCCGCCACCATGTTTCGCGGCGTTGAGTTGATCTTGAAGGGTCGCGACCCGCGGGACGCGTGGGCGTTCACGCAGCGCATCTGCGGCGTGTGTACCACTGTGCACGCGATCACGTCGATCCGCGCCGTGGAGAATGCGATCGGCGCTCAGCCACCGCCCAACGCTCGGCTGTTGCGCAACCTGATCATGGCATCGCAAATGGTGCAGGATCACGTCGTGCACTTCTACCATCTGCACGCACTCGACTGGGTAGACATCGTATCGGCGCTTTCGGCCAATCCGGCGGCGACATCCCGACTGGCCGAGTCGATTTCCGACTGGCCGCTTTCCAGCACCAAGTATTTCAGCGGTGTGAAAGACCGGGTACAGAAGTTCGTGGAGCGTGGTCAATTGGGTCCGTTCGCCAACGCCTACTGGGGACACCCGGCGTACAAGTTGCCGCCCGAGGCGAACCTCCTGGCAGTGGCGCACTACCTCGAGGCGCTCGATTGGCAGCGGGAAGTCATCAAGATCCACGCGGTGCTCGGGGGGAAGAACCCGCACCTGCAGAGCTTTCTGGTCGGTGGAATGGCGACGCCGATCGACCCGGACAAACAGGCGTCGATCAACATGACGTCGATCTCCACGATGCGTCAGTTGATTCACAAAGCGCTCGTGTTCGTGGAGAAGGTCTACATCCCGGACCTCCTCGCGGTGGCGTCCTTCTACAAGGAGTGGGCCGGGTATGGCGGTGGTGTGGGCAACTTCCTGGCGTACGGTGAGTACCCTGAAGCAGACGGTGCCAACGCGCCGCTGTTTCTCCCGTCGGGCGTGATCCGGAACCGGGATCTCTCCACCGTCGAAGCCCTCGATCCGGCGAAGATCACCGAATACGTCACGCACTCATGGTTCGAGTACGAGGGAGGTGATGCGGACGGGCTCCACCCATCGCGGGGCGAGACCAAGCCGAGGTATACGGGACCCGAACCGCCGTACGAGTGGTTGGATACGGACGCCAAGTACAGCTGGCTCAAGGCTCCACGCTACGACGGCCTGCCGATGGAAGTCGGCCCGCTGGCGCGGATGCTGGTCGCCTACGGCTCAGGTCACGAGCGCGTCCGAGCGCTCGTCGGATATGTGTTGGGACAACTCGGCGTCGGCCCGGCGGCGTTGTTCTCGACGCTCGGCAGGGTGGCCGCCCGGGGTATCGAGACGCTGATCCTGGCCGAAAAGCTCGAGGGTTGGCTCGACGAGCTGGCCGACAATATGGGTCGCGGCGAACTGGCCATCCACGACAACTCCAAGTGGAAGCCGTCGAGTTGGCCGAAGGAATGCACCGGCGCTGGGTTCCATGAGGCCCCGCGTGGCGCTCTTGGTCATTGGGTACACATCGTGAACGGCGAAATCGCCAACTATCAGTGTGTGGTGCCGAGCACCTGGAACGCAGGGCCGCGTGATGCCGCAGGTCAACGTGGCCCGTATGAGGAGGCGATCGTAGGCACGCCCGTGCGCGACCCGCAACAGCCGCTGGAGATCCTGCGGACCGTGCACTCGTTCGATCCGTGTATCGCGTGCGGAGTGCATGTCGTAGACCGCACCGGTCGTGAGCTTGCACGAGTGAGGATCCGATGACGGCGCTGGCCCCTGCCGCGGTAGACCGGGATCTCACTCGGGTCTACGTGTGGGACTTACCGGTCCGGATCACCCACTGGCTCATCGCCACAGCCCTCGTGGTGCTGGCGGTGACCGGCTACTACATCGGTAATCCGTTCATCGTGGCCCCGGATCCGGCCGGGCAAGAATTCGTAATGGGGACGGTGCAGGCGATTCACTTCTTCGCCGCGATCGTGTTCACCTTGTCGGAACTGTCGCGTATCGCGTGGATGTTCATGGGGAACCGCTACGCCCGGTGGGATCAGATCGTCCCAACGAGCGTCGGCCGCTGGAAGCTCGCATGGGAGTGGTTCAAGTTCTACCTGTTCTTTCGTCCGGTCCCGCCGAAGTTCGTCGGTCACAACCCGCTCGCCGGATTGACGTACGTGCTCGTCTATGCTCTGTGTCTCACCGCGGCGCTGAGCGGGTACGCGATGTTCTCGATTCAAGCCGGGGCGGGCTCCCCCATGAAGATCTTCGGGGTACTCCTGCCGCTCTTCGGTGGACCCCAGACGGCGCGGTGGCTGCATCACACGATCATGTGGCTGCTCGTGGCCTTCGTGGTGCACCACGTGTCCGCCGCGATCGTGGTCGCGCGGTCCGCGAAGAACGCGACGATCGACTCGATGTTCACAGGGTATCGCTTTGCGTCGGCAGAGGACCTCGCGGCAGAGAAGAGCGATCGCGCAGAATGACCACAACTCACGACCCTGGGTCGCTCCTGATCCTGGGTCTGGGCAATGTGCTGTGCGGCGACGACGGCCTCGGCGTCGCAGCCGTGGAGTTGCTGCGGCAGCAGTTTGAGACGCCCGAGGCGATCCGGGTCGTGGACGGCGGGACTCTGGGTCTCGCGCTGTTGGAACAGTTCCAGGCGACCGACGACGTCGTGCTGGTCGATGCGATTCAGACAGGAGACCCGCCGGGTTCCTTCGTTCGCCTCGAAGGGGATGACGTGGGCCCGGCGGTGCGCAACCGGCTCTCGTGCCATCAGG
>JAOTWK010000045.1 GCA_029862935.1 Gemmatimonadota bacterium
ATCGCCTTGAGCCCCTCGGAGGGATCGGAACACGTGAGCAGGACCGTCTTCGCACCTCGCCCCCGAGCATACTGGAGCGCCGCTCCCACGAACGGGGTCGTGCCGCTCGCGGCAATCCCCATGACCACATCGTGGACCGACACGGCGACGTCGACCAGCGCACGCTTCCCCGCGTCCGCGTCGTCTTCGGCTCCCTCCTGGCTCCGCTGCAGCGCCGGCGCGCCGCCGGCGATGATCCCCCGGACCATCTGCGGATCGGAACCGAAGGTCGGTGGGCACTCCGCCGCGTCAAGCACGCCGAGACGCCCACTCGTGCCCGCCCCCACGTAGACCAGCCTTCCCCCCGAACGAAACGCGTCGACCACCAACTCGATGACACGCGCGATCTCGTGGCGCACCGCGTGCACCGCCGTCGGGACCGTGTGGTCCTCACGGTTCATGAGTTCGACGATCTCTAACGCCGACGCAGTGTCGATGCTCGCCGTCTGCGGATTGCGACGTTCGGTGAGGCGCGGGTCGATGAACTCAGGAGTAGTCATGCGTGCTGTCCGTCCGGTGTACATTTGTGACAAAGGTTGTCTGCCTCGAGCATTCGGTCAACGCGGACCCGTCGCCACTGCACGAATCATGAGAATACCATTGGTCCTGGGACTCGCCATGGCGAGCGCCGCCTGTGCGCGTCCTCCGTCTCCGGACGCGCTCGAACCGGCGCCCGCCTTCTTGGTGCCTGCCGACTGGCCCTTGTTCGGGCGCACCGTCTCCGTATCGGCACCTCGCGCCATGGTCACCTCGGTCCATCCTCGCGCCAGTGAGGCCGGAATCATCATCCTGGCGCAAGGTGGCAACGCGGTCGACGCGGCCGTCGCGGTCGGGTTTGCGCTGGCGGTGGTGCATCCGTCTGCCGGGAATATCGGCGGGGGCGGGTTCATGGTCGCGCGGCTCGCGGACGGGGAGCTGTTTGCGTTGGACTATCGCGAAACGGCTCCCGGGCGGGCGACGCCCGAGATGTATCTCGACTCGCTGGGGAGTCTCACCGATGGCAGTGTGACAGGGCACCTCGCCGTGGGTGTGCCCGGCAGCGTGGCCGGCTTGGTCGAGGCGCAGGGCCGGTACGGCCGATTGTCACTGACCGACGTGTTGGAGCCGGCAATCCGCCTGGCGCGTGACGGCTTTGTGCTCGACGAGCATCGGGCAATGGGATTGGCACATGCGGCACCCCGCCTGGGACAGTTCGAGGCTTCGCGTGCGACGTTCCTTCTCCCGAGCGGCACCGCGCCGCCTGTAGGAACGCTGTTCCGGCAACCCGATCTTGCGCGCACGCTCCAATCCATCGCTGACAGCGGCGCCGGCGTGTTCTACGAAGGGCGCATCGCCGATCTCATCGTGACGGAGATGGAACGCGGCGGGGGGCTCATTTCCAAAGCAGACCTCGCGAGCTACCGCGCGATTTGGCGGGAGCCGGTGACGCTCACGTACCGCGCGCACACGATCTTTTCCATGCCACCCTCCAGCTCGGGCGGTGTGACCATGGGGCAGATCCTCAATATCCTCGAGGGCTTCGACCCGCTGCCCCGATTCGGCAGCGCCGAGCACGTTCACCTCTTGGCGGAGGCCATGCGCCGCGGGTTCACCGACCGGAATCACTTCTTGGGCGACCCCGCCTACGTGACCATGCCGCTGGACCAGCTCTTGTCAAAGCCGTACGCTGCGGCGCAGCGACAGACGATCGATCGGCGCCGCGCTACCCCGAGTACGGCACTCCGCCCCGGCATGATCGAGGGCGAGCACACCACGCACTATTCCGTGGTCGACGGCGACGGCAGTGCGGTGAGCGTCACGACAACCCTCAATTCGGGGTTCGGCAGCGGAGTCACCGTTGGCGGAGCAGGATTTCTGCTCAACAACGAGATGGACGACTTCACCGGCGCGCCTGGTCAGCCAAACCAGTACGGGCTGGTACAGGGGGTGGCCAACGCCATCGAGCCGGGGAAGCGCATGTTGTCCGCCATGACACCCTCGATCGTACTCGACCCCACGGGTGAGCTGCTTATGATCCTCGGCACACCGGGCGGGCCGACCATCATCACGACCGTCCTCCAGGTGATCTCGAACGTGATCGATTACGACATGCCTCTCGCTGACGCGATCGCCGCTCCTCGAGTCCATCATCAAGCACTGCCAGATCTCATCCGATTCGAGCGGGGAGGACTGCTCCCCAGGGCGGTTGCCACCTTGAAAGCGATGGGACACCGCGTCGAGCAGCGCTCCGGATTCAGCGGGGACGTGGCGGGGATCATACGGAGGGATGCAGGCTGGGTGGGCGTCGCCGACCCCCGCTCAGGAGGCGGTGCCGCGGGGTACTGACACTACCCCACACGCATTCGTCAGCCTCGTGCAGGGTTCGATCTCCGACCGCGCGATCACGGAGAGACTCCGCTGGCGTCGATTCACCGTGCCCGGTAACTTCCAGCCTGTCCAACCGGCAGTGTGGCATGCTCGCTCGCGTGCGCAGTGCCCTGAAGTCGAATGCCACCAACGAGGTCTGGAAACACATGAAGATTGAGCAACTCACAAAGACCGCACGAGACATGGTTGCCCCGGGCAAAGGTATCCTGGCGGCCGACGAGAGTTTCCCGACGATCGAAAAGCGTTTCACCAAGATCGGCATCAAGTCGACGGAGGAGAACCGTCGAGCCTATCGCGAGATGCTGTTCACGGCGAAGGGCGCGGGAGATTACATCAGCGGCGTCATTCTGTTCGACGAGACCCTGCGACAGGGACTCAAGGGCGGCAAGCCGTTTGCGAAGGTCCTACGGGACCAGGGAATCATTCCCGGCATCAAGGTCGACACCGGCGCCAAGGCGCTGGCGGGCTTTCCCGGGGAGAAGATCACGGAGGGCCTGGATGGACTGCGGGACCGGCTGACAGAGTACTACCAGCTGGGGGCACGATTCACCAAGTGGCGGGCGGTCATCACCATTGGGAACGGCATCCCAACCCGATTCTGCATCGATGCAAACGCCCACGCGCTCGCGCGGTACGCGGCGCTTTCTCAGGAGGCAGGACTGGTGCCGATCGTCGAGCCCGAAGTGCTCATGGACGGCGACCACACCATCGAGCGCTGTGCTGACGTCACGGAAACGGCACTGAAGAGCCTCTATTTCCACCTGCACGCTCACCGGGTTGTGCTCGAGGGCACGCTCCTCAAGCCGAACATGGTGCTCTCCGGCAAGGACTGCCGGAAACAAGCCGACGTGACCGAGGTCGCGACGGCGACCGTGCGCACGTTGAGTCGCTGCGTGCCGGCGGTCGTACCCGGCATCGTGTTTCTCTCCGGCGGTCAGAGTGCGCAAGAGGCGACGGAGCACCTCAACGCGATGAACGCCATGGGGACTCACCCATGGGAGCTGAGCTTCTCGTACGGTCGAGCGCTCCAGGCTCCGGCATTGGACGCGTGGGGCGGAAAGACACAGAACTTCGCTGCGGGCCAGAAGGCGTTCTTCCACCGCGCGCGGCTCAACGGTGCAGCGCGATCCGGCTCGTACACCTCCAAGATGGAACAGGCTGCGTAGTCGCTGCTGCGGTTGCCTGACACACCGCCCGTTCGCCGTGACGCGAACGGGCGGTTTCCGTTTGAGGGCTTACAGACGCTCGCGCAGGAATTCGGGCGTGAAGCCCTGCAACCACGCGGCGAGGAGGGAGAAGTATCCCGTCATGAGGAGCAGTCCGACGACCACCAAGACGGCACCGGCAATGCGAGTCGTGAGAGGAATGAAGCGACGGAACTTCTTGAACCACTCGATAAACCGCTCCACGAGCACCGCCGCGAGGAGAAACGGCACAGCCAATCCCAGCGAGTAGGCTAACAGCAGTGTCAGCCCCTGACCCAGACTCGCTTTCACACTCGTGTACATCAAGATCGATCCGAGAATCGGACCGATGCATGGCGTCCAGCCCGCGCCGAACGCCAGTCCCACGAGCATGCTTCCGAGGTAGCCAACCGGTTTGTCCTGGAGCTGAATCCGCTGTTCACGGGCAAGGACGCCCCAGCGGATCACACCCATCACGTAGAGCCCGAAGAAGACGATCAAGGCTCCGCCGATACGCTCGAGCCAGATCTGATTGTACCCCAAGAACCGCCCCAGCTGTGTGGCCGACGCACCGAGCCCGAGAAAGATCAACGTGAACCCGCTCACGAAGAAGACCGCGTGCCGAAATGCCACCCAGCGACGCACTCCGAGCTCGTCGAGCGACAGACCGGTGATAAACGACACATAGCTGGGCACGAGCGGCAGCACGCAGGGCGACAAGAAGCTCATGACGCCCGCAAGGAAGGCAACGGCAAGACCTACGGATTCAGCGTCCATGCAGTCACAGAGTAAACCGGTGAGGCAGCGCTACCGTTCCCCGCTCTGATAGCGCTGGAAGAACGCGATGAGCTTGTACACCAGCTTGGCGGCCAGGACGTCTGATGCGACTACCCCGGGGATCGGCGCGAGCTCCACGACATCACACCCGACGACGTGCTTGTCCCTGAACACCGACTCGAGGAGCTCGAGCGTGGGGTACCAGTGCCCCCCACCCGGCTCTGGCGTACCAGTGGCCGGCATGAACGCCGGATCGAAGTAGTCGACGTCGATTGTGATGTACACATCATCGCGCAGCGAGCCAAGCACCCGGTCGACCCACCCGGTCGATTCGAGCTCGTGCCCAAAGACCGGCTCGATACCTTCGGCGCGCATGAGCGCGCGCTCTTCGCCGGTAAGGGAGCGGATGCCGACCGGTACGATGTGAACCCGGGAACGCACCCGATGCATCACGCACGCGTGAGAGTACGGCGTTCCCTCATACTCGGCGCGCAGATCAGCGTGAGCATCGAGTTGCAGCACGGACAACGGGTGCGAGGCACGATCGGCGTGGGCCAAGATCGGCGGGCCGGAGACGGAATGCTCACCACCCACCAGCACTACGAACTTCTCTTCATCGAGGAGCGCCGCGTAGACCTCACTGAGCTCGTGCAGCGCGATCTCGGGTCCGGCACCGGACAGCATCAACTCCGGCAGCGTGTGGACCCCGACCCGGTACGGCTCGACATCCAACTCGTGATCGTATAACTCGAGAAACCGCGACGCGTGCAACAATCCTCGCGGACCGAACCTGGTACCACCCATGAACGACACCGTCGCCTCGTAGGGCACGGGCAGAAGCGTTACCGGTGATGTGGCGAAGGGTGCATCGTCTGGCGGCAAACCAAGATACGGTTCAGCAGCTCCCCAATGGAAGCGGCGCAGCGACGCGGGCAACGCTCTTCCTCCCCGTTCTCGGAACTCGTTCATCCGCAGAAGATGACGGCGCTGACCGCCGTGACCCAGCGTTCGTCGTCCTGGGCTTCGGCGGAACAGCTGATGTTCATCGTGTCGACGATCTCGCCTGAGAGAAGCCACTGCTCCCGCCGCTCGTCCCACGCCTGCTCGGGATCGAACGGCACGCCCAACACCGTTGCCAGCATGCTCGCTGCCAAATCCTCGGCGTAGTCGCCGGCTGGCTGCTGCCGTTGTCCGAACGCGTGATGCTCCGAGATGTACCCGTGGTGGCTGGGGTCCGCCGGGATTGCGAGCCCGATCGCGGCCGTGGCCAACCGCGAGGGCTCATTGGTCGCGGCTTCAGCGACAACTGCGAACACCACCTGACCCGGTTTCAACTGCCTGGTGCCGACGTCAGGGGACACCAACTCACAGTGGGGCGGCCAGATGGAACTCACTCGCACGAGATTGTAGCTGGCCACACGGGCGTCACGCAGCGCAAGCTCGAAGCTCGTGAGCTTCTCCTTGTGACGGCCTACACCCTTCGTCAGAAAAGCCTTGCTGGGAAGAAACAGCGATGGGTCGATCACTAGACTCGCGCCTCACTCAAACTGTCCATGGTGGTAGCTCTCTCACCCGTCGAGGGCACGCCGAGAGAACCGGGGACTGATGCGCCGCCGTCTGTGTGGACCTCGGCGGCCGTTGGCTCATCGCCCCCGAACCACAACTCGGGGGCGATCTCGACGGGGGGATCCGTCTCTCCGGCACGCTCCATGACGCCAGCGATGACCTCGTGGATGACTGCAACGGGGCTCTCCCCGACCTCATCGACCGTGACTTTGCCTTGCCCGCGCGTCCGGCCCCGAATCGCGATCAAATAGCTCGCCGTAAAGATCCGCCTACGATCCCCCCCCGTGTGGCATGCCAACACGGCCGTCCCCCACTCACGCTCTTCACGCCGAACAGGCGCAAACAGCCAGATGCTCTCGATCGCGCTCGGTGACACGAACTCGGCGACGGACGTCGCCACACGGGTCCAACCCAGTCCGAGTCCAGGTTGGGCCGCAACTCCCACGTACGTGTCAGGACGCATGGGCGCGCGCTGTTCTCATAGTGCCTCCGGTCGAGAGCGCGCCCAAGATACCCGAGCGTGGGAGCGCTTTCAACCCGCGTCTCGCCGTTTGCCCCGTCATAGAAGCGAAACCGGGTCTCGGTCGAACACCACCCGCACCGGTCCGCGGCCCGTGTGCGGCGCGCGCTGAGCGGCATATCGCATCACCTGTCCCAGCTGCGCGGCGTCGTGACCCCGCAGCAGGAGATGCCAGCGCCACCGCCTCTGGATACGCGCCAGGGGGGCTGGTGCTGGGCCAATGACATCGATGCTGCCCGGCGCTCGTGCCTCGATCAGTCCCCGCACCCAGTCTCCTACGTCGATCGCGGCGTTGGCGGTCACCGTCTCCTGATTGCTGCTGACGAGTACGTTGACGAGCGCCACGTGAGGTGGGTACGGCGGGCTTTGCCGCGATGCGAGTTCCCGCTCGGCGAACTGCTCGAAGTCATGTCGCGCTGCCGCCTGCAGGGCAAAGTGGCTGGGTGTCCGGGTCTGAACGAGGACCTTGCCACCCCTCGGTCCTCGTCCGGCCCTCCCCGCCACCTGCGCAATGAGTTGAAACGTCCGTTCCGCAGCGCGGAAGTCTGGCAAGTGCAGCCCGGTATCGGCATCGACGACTCCCACGAGCGTGATCCCCGGGAAGTCGAGTCCCTTGGCGATCATCTGTGTTCCAAACAGCACGTCGACGTCGCGTCGACCGACCGCCTCGAGAATCCTCCGGTGCGACCACTTGCCCGAGGTCGTGTCGGCATCCATCCGAGCGAGCCGGGCCGAGCTGAACCGCTCCGCGAGCCACCGCTCGAGCGTTTGGGTCCCCACGCCGCGTGTTCGGTGCGCGGTAGCGCCACACTCAGGGCAGCTGTGCGGGAGCGGCGTGTCGTAGCCGCAGTAGTGGCACCTGAGACCTGCGGGCGCACGGTGAACCGTCAGTGAGATCGAGCATGCGGGACATTCCCAGACGTGTCCGCAGTCAGGGCACTGCAGGAAGTGGGCAAACCCACGCCGGTTGAGCAAGAGCATCACCTGGTCTCCCGCCCGCAGTGCCTCGTCGACCGCAGCGTCTAGCGCCTGTGACCAGGGCACGATCCGCGCTTCACGCACGCGTGCCTCCGATCGCATGTCGATCAGTGCCACCTCCGGAAGCGGCCGCGCCGACACGCGATTGGGCAACCCGACCACCGGGATGCGGTCGCGTTTTGCCCAAGTCTCCAGCGCCGGTGTGGCGCTGCCCAGGATGACCCGAGCGCCCTCGATGCGTCCCCGGCGGAGCGCCACATCGCGGGTGTGGTAGCGCGGCGATTCGCCGTGCTTGTAGCTCGCATCGTGTTCCTCGTCCACCACGATTGCCGCAAGCCTGGGTATCGGCGCAAACACCGCGGATCTCGCCCCTACGGCAACCCGCTTCGCTCCGCTGGCGAGCGCGCGCCACGCATCGACCCGTTCTCCATCGGAGAGCCCACTGTGGAGTACCGCCACCGTATCACCGAACGCGCCCCGCACGCGCGACACGGTCTGAGGTGTGAGGGCAATTTCCGGCACGAGCACAATGACACCCTGCTCTGCCCGTACAGCGTCCCGTAGCGCCTCGAGGTACACCAGTGTCTTTCCACTTCCGGTCACACCAAACAGCGTGATGGCCTTCCCCGGATCGATTCCTCGAATCGCGTCCACCGCTGCTGCCTGGTCCCGACTGGGTGAGGCCAGTGGCTCACTGATCACGTCGCTGAACGGGTCGCGCGGCTGTTCGCGATCCTCGATGACGGCCACCCCGCGTTCCACGAGTCCTCGCACCACTCCAGGTGAAAACCTGAGCTGCGACGACAGATGCCGGACCGAGACTTCGCCACCCAGGCTATCCGCGACCTCATATGCCTCACGTTGTCGTGTCGCGCGGCCAAACACCTGCTCGCGCTCGAGCAGCGTCGGCAGCATCCGACGGAGGACGAGGATTCGCTCCGTCTTCGGTTTGGGTCCCAGCCGCGGAGGCTGCGTCTCCAACGTCACGACCCCAGCGCGAGCCAGACGTTGCAGCACGTCCCAGACGGGACGTTTGAGCCTGCGGCTCAGCACACTGGACGATGCGCTCCCCCCGGCCCGCTCCAGCGCCTCGACGACCGCCCGGCTCACACCCCCGGGAGCGGACGTCGCGTCGTGCAGGCTGGCGACGAGTCGCGAGCCGCCCCACAGTGCTGACGGCAACATGGCGCGGAAAGCAAGGCCGATGGACGCCGCGTAGTACCGTGACATCCACTGCGCCAGCTCAAGGAGTGCCGTCGGAACGAGGGGAGTCGGGTCGGGCGCAAGCAGTACGGACTTGAGTTCGGTGCGTTCGGCCACGTCGACCTCGAGCACGACACCGACCAGCTCACGCGACCGCACGGGTACGACAACTCTCGCACCCGGCAGCACACGATCCGCGAGCCCGAGAGGGACCGCGTAGACGTAGGGTTGTGGACTCGGGATGGGGAGGGCGACCGAGCAGGTCTCCGGGATCATCCGTGGGGCCACCGCGTGCCTTTGACCATCGACAGCCCAAGGACGCGCCGCTGCGCGAGCCGACGGAGCGTGGCGACCTCAGGGCTCAGCGCGGCGCGCACGCCTGCCCACTGCGCCGCGCGCCACCCGCGCGCCACCGACCCAATACGATTGGGTGACATCCATCCGCCGTCCGACGCAGCATCTTCCACCGACAACTCGACCACGCCGGCAGCCCGAAAATAGCTCTTCCACTCCACCAAGAGGGCTGGGTACAGGCCGAGTGACTTCACCGCGGCCACGTCCGGTTCTTCTGGCGTGCTCAACCACGACGGCACGATGGCCGCCACGACACTCATTGGCCGAGCCACCCGCCCCATCTCTTTGACGATCTGCGCGCCGTCGGTATCGGCGAGATACAAGAGGTTGGCGATGGTGAGGTCGAAGACCTGTGCCTCGTGCGGCAACTCGGGTGCGTCGATGGCCTGAAACGTGGCCAGTCGGGCGAGCCCGGCATCCCGGACCGAGCGCTCCGCCATCTCAATGGCCTGGTGGTCGAGATCCACGCCCTGAACGTGAGTTTCGAACCGCTGCGCCCACCACAGCACCGACCGACCGGACCCACACCCAACCCACAGCACTTCCTGCTTCGGTTCGGCGTCGACGAGCTTCGCCAGACGACGATGGATCGGTTCCGCCACGTCGGCCCATGGCTGGATCACGGCCATGAGTCCAGTCGGGGACAGCCGAGCAGGCATGGAGAGACTAGGCTCCGTCCGTCGTGCGAGCGGGAGCATTGACGCTCATTCGCCGAACTTGATCCCCTGGGCGAGTGGCAGGTCTGTACTCCAGTTGATCGTATTGGTCTGCCGACGCATGTACGCCTTCCACGCATCCGACCCCGACTCTCGGCCACCGCCGGTGTCTTTCTCGCCTCCGAACGCCCCACCGATTTCCGCACCACTGGTCCCGATATTCACGTTGGCAATCCCACAATCCGACCCTCGGGCCGAGAGAAACAACTCCGCCTCTCGCACATGCTCCGTGAAGATCGCCGATGAGAGGCCCTGCGGCACGCCGTTGTGATACCGCATGGCTTCTTCGAGCTCATCCACCGCCCGCTGTGGCGTCGACCCCGCATTGCCATAGGTGATGACGTAGAGAATCGGCGCGAATGTTTCCTCTTGCACGATGGCGAACTCGTTCTTCGCCTCGGCGATGCAGGGCGTGACATAGTGACCGCCGGGATAGTCCCGTCCCTCGAGCGGTTCGCCACCGTAGAGAATCGTCCCGCCTTCTTGTCTCACCCGCGTCATCGCGTTCTGCAGGTCCGTGACTGCACCGTGCGTGACCAGCGGGCCCATGACCGTCTCCGGCAGCCGTGGATCGCCGATGCGAATGTCTCCGTACGCCTTCACCAGACGCTTGACGAGCTCGTCCCTGATCGATGCGTGGACGATGATGCGCCGGGTGCTGGTGCATCGCTGACCCGCCGTCCCCACCGCACCGAACAGAATGGCCCGAAGCGCCAAGTCGAGATTCGCATTCGGCGTCACGACGATCGCGTTGTTGCCACCCAATTCGAGAATGGTTCGTCCGAACCGCGTGCCGACCACCTCGGCAACCCGGCGACCTACCTGACAACTTCCCGTCGCGGACACGAGGGGAATCCGCTTGTCATGCAGCAGTCGGTCTCCGATCGTCGAACCCCGCCCGATCACCAGCGAGAAGATCGCCGGGTCAACTCCATTGTCTCGCGCAACCTGCTCGGCGATCTTCGTGCACGCGATCGCGGTGAGCGGGGTTTGGCTCGATGGCTTCCACACGACACTGTCTCCGCACACGGCGGCAATCGCCGTGTTCCAACTCCACACGGCCACCGGGAAGTTGAATGCGCTGATCACGCCCACGACACCCAGCGGATGCCACTGCTCGGTCATCCGATGGTCAGGGCGCTCCGAGTGCATCGACAGTCCGTAGAGCTGACGAGAGAGACCGACGGCGAAGTCGCAGATGTCGATCATCTCCTGAACCTCCCCTTCTCCTTCAGGGAGAATCTTGCCCATCTCCAACGTCACCAACTGGCCGAGTGCGTGCTTCACATCTCGCAACCGATTGCCGAGCTGGCGGACGATCTCCCCGCGTTTCGGCGCCGGAACCTTCCGCCACTCGAGAAACGCGGCATGCGCGCGGTCCACAATCTGATCGTATTCGTCCTCAGTGACTTGCTTGATGGTTCCGATCGACGACCCGTCAATCGGACTCGTCACCGTCAACTCGGAGCTAGAACCAAGCCACTCGCCCCCAAACCCACCCGGATTGACCTCAGCGAGGTCGAGCATCTCGAGGACATCATGCTGTAGTGCAACGTCTGTCATCGTTCGAGTCCTTGCTGGTTACGTGCCACACACCCGCGGAGTCAGATCTCCCGCGGCGATTCCGTCGACCGAAGCGACCTCATTCTACCACGCCGCGTTGCGTCCGGCCACTCGATCACGGGACGCGGCCCTCTCCCCCTGATCGCCATCACATCAACGCCTCCAAGTGCGCCGCCACACCATCTGCCAGCCGTTCTGGCACGTATCCTCCTTCGAGCACGGAGGCAATGGGCACGCCCTCACGTCGCCACTCGGCCACCCACTCAGCATAATGCTCCGGTTCGAGCGTGAACCCGGCGAGCGGATCACCAGCCATTGCATCGAATCCAGCCGAGATCAAGACGAGATTCGGCCGCCACCCTTGCATCGCCTGCGTCACCGCGTCAGCCAAGCTGCGGACATACTCCTCAGGCGCGAGTCCCGGAGGCCTGGGCACGTTGAAGATGTTGCCTACCCCTCGCTCCTCGACGCGTCCAGTTCCCGGGTACAATGGCCACTGGTGGAGCGAGACATATCGGATTCGTTCGTCGGTTTCCACGATCGCTTGCGTGCCATTCCCATGGTGCACGTCCCAGTCGACGATGAGCACCCGCTCAATCGCCGGATCTTCGAGCATGGCGCGAGCTGCAATCACGACATTGTTGAAGAGACAGAACCCCATGGCGCGGTCAGCGGTGGCATGGTGCCCAGGCGGACGCACAGGGGCAAACGCGGTTCCGTGCTCGACGGCCAAACGCGCTGCCAAGAGCGCCGCACCAGCCGCGTGACGAGCGGCATGCAGGCTGTGCGCGCTCATCGCGGTGTCGGCGTCCAGCCTCCCACCGCCCTCGGCGTCGACAGCCGTCAGCATCTTCACATAGCGCATCGCGTGCACCTGGCTAATGACGGCGTCCGGTGCTGCATCCGCCTCATGCCACACGAGGGTGGCAGGCGACCACTGGCGCAAGCGCGCCAGAATCGCCTCGAGGCGACGAGGCGACTCCGGGTGCCCCGGACCCGCGTCGTGCAAGAGAGACGACGGGTGGTAGCAAATATGGATGGGCAAGGAAACGATCGAAGAGCATCTGCGCATGCGGAGAAGAAACTCACCGCATCCGGTCGCTCACCGCCTCATCGCACCGGTACGCGGCGCGTCGCCAACACGATAAACGCCGCTTGATCCGGCACAGCGAGATCCGCAAGGGTCCTCGTCTCGTCGGAGAGCTTCCCGCCGCGGAATTTGACCTCGTAGTCGGCCATCTGGGGCGACCGGCCAGTGGCCTTCTGCAAGGCTTCCGTCTTGAGGCGCGCCACGGTCCAATCGGGCGTAACCGACAGCTCCACGATGTCCCACACCTCAGGCACCCACACGCGGACCGACAACTCCGTGACCACTGTCATCACGCCTCTCCCTCCACCATTGGCAGAGTGGAAAAGAACCGTCCGATCGCTTGGTCAAACAACAGGGTCGACGCGCGGATCCACGTTCCAGGAGCTGTTTCAAACACAGCCAAGGTGAGTTCCTCGCCTCCCTGACCGCGGAAGGTCACGTGTCTCGGCCCTTCCATTTCCAGGAACGCGGCCGTATGGGGCGAGCGCTCGGCGAAGAACATCTTGGCGCGCTTGAGCACCTCTGCAGGAGGTAGTGACGTCGTCATTTCGTGGGTCATCGCGGACGGCAGACTCCTTCCCAGCACGTTGGTAAGCCAGTTTCACCGCTCCAAAGATAACCGCGGCGTACCCGGCGTCTGAAGGGGACGTCGTTTCTACGCACCGGCCAGGACTCGCTCTACCGTGTCGACAATCTCGGAGTTGGGAACCGCATTGGCGCCGGCCTCTCGGGCGCGGCGTAGCAGCTGCGGTGCGACGTGCGAGCCGAAGGCAAGCACTCGACTGCCCTGGGCCATGAGCGTCCGTATCTCTAGGATATCCGCGTCCTCACGCAACTCCACAATCGCAATCGGCGCATCGTCGGCAGTGACCGCCGTCCAGCCCGCCCGTTCGACCGTACCGGCAAGCTTCGCACGGAAGAAGAGATCGTGGGTTCTGATCAGCACTCGGCGTCTATCGGATTCTCGTGACATGGCCCCGTCCTGACGTCGCCATCCGGCGCTTGCGAAACAGGTCGCTGAATCGCGGTTTGGTGCGTAACACGAGACACACGTCTCCCGACGGCCCGTCGGGCAGGCCATCGAGCGTGATGAAGAGCGGCAGCGACGCCTGCGGAATGCATACGCGGTACCGCGTCCCACGCCATGTCAACTCGACGTCATCCGGTGGGCGCCGTACTACGCGCTCGATGAAGATACAGTCTTCCACCCGCCAAATATCGTCAGCGAGCGCCTCGCCTTCATGGTAGAAGCTCGTGTCGAAGACCTCGCCGTTCTGCCGACTGAGGTTCTGCTCTACCGCCCAGTCGTACGTCTCCAAACGATCCGAGCCGGCGCGCCACTCGACGTGATGCCGGAGCTCATGCAAGAGCGTCTCTTCCGTCTCATGCTCCCAGTCGAACGCATCGATATGTCGAGCAAGTGCGCAGAACGACCCGAAGTACAACACGACCCGCGACAGCACCTCGTCGGTGCCCGTGTCGAACGGAATACACTCTCCCATGGTATACACATCCGTGTGGATCGGATGGGGCACCGTCCGGGGACTCACGTCGATCGCTGCGACTCCCTCGAGGTAGTGCGCGGGGACTTGATCACTGATCGTTCGTACAAGCAGCTCAAACTGTTCGCGCGTCACGACGTCGCGCGCGGTAGCGGTCGAACAGCAGCGCCGATGTTCCTATCCATCACCGGACGCCGCCGCGCCGATGCCATGCGTGTGTTTCGCGAGCCACCGGTTGCCGAGAAGGAGCACGCTGAGCACGATCCCCCACTGCATCACCATCGTTCCCACGTTGGCTTCCCGAAGG
>JAOTWK010000479.1 GCA_029862935.1 Gemmatimonadota bacterium
CCACCATCGATCAGCAGGATGGTGCCCTCGCGTATCACCTGCGGCGCGGATGATCCGTGGGGCAGTGCCGAGTACTCCCCCACCTGGACGCCGGCCCCGCCCGAGAACCCGAGCCGATCGTGTGCGGCCGACACCAGCTCGGCGAACCGCTGC
The DNA here is from genome assembly GCA_029862935.1 of Gemmatimonadota bacterium. The sequence goes on from JAOTWK010000479.1 coordinate 154, forward strand.
TGCGTCATGCCGTCCTTCAACCCGCGCCAGGCGGCTTCATAGGCCTTCAGCGTGACGGCCGAGGCGAGCCGCATCAGTGCAAGCTCGTGCGCCGTCTTCACGCCACGGCACCCGGCCGTGACCGGCGTGGCACTCGCCAGCTGGAGCGATGGCGCCGCCCGCGCCACACCGTCGGAGAACACAAACCGCACGGTCTCTTCGATCCCGAGCCGACCCGTGCTGCGACCCAGCTCACGCAGGCCTTGAGCGACCAACCGGTAGGGATCGTCGTCCTCGTGCCACGTGAGCACGTCCACGTCGTCTTCCACGAGCGGACCGTTGTCCAGCTGTTCCCGCACGCGGTCTTCTTCGAACGCGGGCGTCACGACGAATGGTCGTCCCTCCACGGGTAGGATCAGGGCAAACAGCCGCTCGCTATTCCACCACGACACGTTGGCGTAGTACACGAGCGAGGTACCGCCAATCAGGAGGATCGCGTCCAATTCGTTGGCCCGCATGAGCCTGCGCGCCTTCTCGATGCGCTGCCGCCGCTCCTCGAGCGTGATCGGGGTCGCCTGGTCCTTCATCGAGGTGAGCACCAGGATCGACGGTGGGAGGTCTTCCCGTCCTTGCTGGGCTTGAGCCTCGATGCTGGTGGGCGCTGCGGTCACGCCGGCCAGCGTTGCCGCCGACGCGCCGAGGAAGTTGCGGCGAGAGATCATTGAGGCACTCCCCACGTTGAAGGGCGGATCAGATCGAGGCGTATGATGCGGCGAGAATCCGCGAGGCGGAAGGCCGTCGAACGCCGGGTCGTGTTGCCGAGGTCAGCGGGCGACCGGCGTCCACGACAGGTCGGCCACCTCCGCCGACGCCGGGTGGCCCAGATTGTCGGAGTCCTGCACGATCCCCACGGCGACAATGGCGGGTGGGTCCCGATCGAACGCCGTGCGGTAGTCCGTGAACGGATTCCGGCGCTCTTCGCACCACCCTCCATCGGCATCCGTCACATCCCGCAGCACCCACACCATCCGGGTTGACCCCGTCCAGCTCGCGAACCACTCGCCCGGTCGTTCGGCGCGTCCCCACGTGTAGAACAGCGTACGGCGGTCACGGAACACCACCAACACACGAACCGGACTGTCATCACGGCGTCGGTCCCGCAGGTCGGCGTCGGGGAGGGGTGTCGCGGTGCGCCAGCGCCAGGTCAGCACCCCGTCCTCGGGGGGCAACCGGTCGGGCAGCTCGAACACCGCGTAGCCGACCGCGCCGGCTCCTGTCACACGGAGCGCCGCCTCCTCCGTTACGGCGTACGTCGGCGCGGGCCGGCCGCGCACGCGCCGCAGGTCCCAGCCATCCGGCAGGCCCGGACCGGGGGCCACATCGGCGAGGTTGGTGAGGCAGCAGGCAACGAGAAGCAAAAGCATCACGTTATCAAAGGGGACTCACGCACGGCCCGTGTCAACTCCCACAACACGTCGGGTGTCAACGCCACGAGCCCCGCGCACGAGAAGCACGGGGCTTTGGACGACCTGATTTGGTCGTGGTGCGCTAGAACGTTACGCGGCCAATCCTGAGACCCACGGCCGGTGCCACGCCCACGGCGCCGGGCGCCGGCTCGAGCACCAGAATGCCCGGCTGGAGGCTCGCGCCGGTCGAGCCCCGATTGTACGCGTTGGCATCGCTCACCGCCGTGATCGTGCCCCATACCCAGTTCGCCACCCACCCAAGCGCGAACACCCCCCCAACAGCGTACGCGGTGCCGTCTTTGTCGCACACTGAGAAGCCGTCGATGCAAGCCTCCATAAGGCTCACGCCCATGCCGATTGCGGTGACGCCGCCGATCACGAGATGCCGGATGCCGTGCCCGTTGTGACCGGCGTAGAAGGACCCGGTGCCATATGGCAGAAAGAAACTGAGAATACCCGCGAGCCACGGGCTCTTCTCGCCACGTTGCTGAAGCACGGCCGTCGCATCCGGCGCCAGCTCAGGCAACGACACCAGGAACACCGACGATTGATCGAGGGCGGGCTGCGCCACCTGGGCCTTCACCACGTTGGGCAAACCAACGGCGACGACTGCCGCGGCAAGCGCGGCGCGGAGAACCATTCGGGCGGCCATACGGATGCACCTCCAAGAAGGACGTGAGGGAACGCGCAAACATTGTGAGCACCGGTCCGCCGCGCAAGACGCCGGTCCAACCGCTCGAGCGCTCGACTTGCGTTTTGCGGCTACCCCGTCCGTCCTTCTCGGACCCCGCCCGCGCTGCACCCTGCACCCTACCCCCTGCCCTCTATCCCCTCATCCGCGTCATGCACGGCTTCACCAGATACAGGTTCCCCGCCAACCGGCCCGCGATGAACGCGATGGTGGCGGCGGTGACACCCACCACACCAAACCTCCAACCGAGCAACGGAAACAGCACCGCGATGCCACCGACCTCGAGTGCCGTAGCCCACGTCACCGGCCGGGTTGCGTGACCCACCACCAGAATGGCGCGCTGAAACGAGAGGATGACCGATAGGAGGGGGATGGGAATGATGATGATGGTTGGCAGGATCGCGAACCGGGCCAGTTCCGGCGCGAGGCCCGACACCGTCTCGTACCAGAACCGCGATATGGGAGTCAGCGCGACGAGCGCGAGTCCCACCGACGCAGCGACGCCCAGCGCGAGCGCGAACCGCCACAGCTCACGCACATGCTCGTACCGCTTGCCCATCAGGGCAATCGCCACCTCTTGGTAGCTCAATCCCACTGCCCGGAAGATGAACGACAATGCCACTACCACCGGAAACACGGCGAGCGATTCGAGCGGTGCCGGCGCCCGACCCATGAAGAAGGTGGCCATCGGCTGCACGGCCAGCCCGATCAGCGACGTCAGGGCGAGCGGGTAATAGAACCGAGCGATCCTGGCGTAGCTCAGCGCCCGACCGTCGTCGGTGTCGGTGGCAAGCAAGTGACGCACCGTGCCGCGTGCCATGATCCGGCTCGCGACCGCCTCCACCGAGACACCTACCGCCAGCGCCGCCGCACCGACCCATGCTCCCGGTGGTGCCACCGTGAAGTAGAGCACGAGCGCGGTGGTCGCC
>JAOTWK010000480.1 GCA_029862935.1 Gemmatimonadota bacterium
TCGGTCACGTGCTTCAGCAACACGGCGCGAGGAGTCGAGGCAATGAATGGCGGGTCGCCAGCGAGCATCTCGTGCAGCACGCACGCCAGCGAATAGATGTCGCTCCTGCCATCGACCTCTCGTTCGCCACTCACCTGCTCGGGACTCATGTACGCCGGTGTTCCCAGGGATAGACCGGTCTCGGTCAGGCGCTCGCCGCCTGCCGCCGTGACCGCCAGCGCGATGCCGAAGTCGGCTACCACGGCTTGGCCTTCGTGCAGAAGGATGTTCTCGGGCTTGATGTCCCGATGGATCACCCCTTGGCGATGTGCCGATGCGAGTGCGCCGGCGACCTGCGTCGCGATGGTCAGGGTCTCGTCGATAGAAAGCTGCTTCTCGCGACTGAGCTTCTGTCTCAGTGACTCGCCCTCGACGAACGGCATCACATAGTAGAGGAAGGAATCGACTTCACCGGAATCGAAGAGGGCGAGGATGTGCGGGTGCTGCAGGTTTGCGGTGACCTTGATCTCGTGCAGGAATCGCTCGGCGCCAAGTTTGATCGCAAGCTCGGGGCGAAGGACCTTGACGGCGACCTGTCGCGCGTGTTTCAGGTCTCGGGCGAGATACACCGTGGCCATCCCACCATGGCCAATCTCCTGCTCGATGCTGTAGCGGTCGGCGAGGGCCGTTTTGAGCCGCTCCAGGGGGTCAGTCACTGAAACTTCCGTCTGGAGTCCTCCGCTAAGCTACGCAGTTGAGGCGGGGCGGCCAGGGCAGCCCGTTCAGCCAGTGCAGACCGACAGGCAGGACTAGCTCCGTCGACTTGAGCCACGTTCGCATTTCTGCAGACCATTTGCTGGACCAACTAGACGGGACGAGACGGTACAGGAAGGAATGGCGCCGGGGATCGTGGGAGCTGTGGCGTGACATGTGGAGCGTGGTGCCGGCGATGTGAGCCCGTAACCTGGTCCCTCGGCGGCGTCGCTGCCGGCTGCCCCGCCTTCCGGTCAGCCCGGCAGCCCGCCAGGCCCAGTGAGGTGTTTCTCCACCCAATCGATCGGTGAGAAGAGCAGGCACATGAGGTGGGTGCGCCTGCCAAGCGCGACAGCGGGAATGGCCAAAACCTCACAGCCGCCGTCACCGCGAACCGCCTGGAGCAGGAGGGACACGCCGATGTAGGCAACCGCTGCCACGCGGCCCACCGAGCCTCCAAATGCGAAGACGAGCACCACCGGGGCCACGGCCAGTGCAGCGCCCAGCCAGCGGTTGAGGTGCGCGCCAAACCTGACCACGACGAAATGCACCACCCCGTAGAACACCGTCACCCCGCTGCCAACGGCGAGCACACGAAGATTGAACGCCTGATCCTCCGCGCGCATAACCGTGAAGGTCATCCAGGCAAGGAGCCCCCCTAACATCAGGCGCAGCGTGCGTCCGATGATCCCTGCAGCAGGTGGACTGCGTTCCGTCAGGGTCATCAACCTGTTCCCGAGTCATGGAGCGGTGCGCCACAACAGCAGCCGAGTGACCGCCGCAACGATGCCACTCGGCTGCTGTCGCTCTACCGCCGACTACTCGTCTGTCCTACCGCCCTACCATCCTACCGTCCTGCGTCACATCGGCATCGGCATGTTGGTGTTCCAGATATCGCTCACACAGAGCCACGAACCGTCAGCCTGGCGCTCATAGATCGCGTGCCACTTCCCGGTCATGCTCATCGGATCGGCGTCGGGCGGGGCCAAGTCGAGCGTGTAGCTACCTCGCGCATACGCTAGGTCGCCTCGGCCGTCGACGATTTGCGGTGTGAGGGTAAACCCGGTGACCGGTGGGTTCATCTCGCTCTGTGCAATGATCGCCGCCGTCCCGCTCACCATGGGCTCGTTGGGCGGCATGCGCACCGCATCGTCCGTGTAATAGGTGGCGAGGGTGGTCCAGTCCTCTGCTCGGACGTTCACCGCGTAGGTGTCTAGCATCTCGCGGATGGCCGCCGTGTCTTCATCGGACAGTGCTGCATCCCCAGCGGGATAGCAGGCTACCAAACTGAATGCCGCCAACAATGCAGGGATGAATCGTCGGGATTGCATCAAGATCTCCTAAGGAGGGGGTATTGGTGTCGCGCAAATGTACGCTCCGGGAGAGATTGCGCTACCGCTCGGTGTCACTCGCGACCACGCGATCTCGACCTGCCGTCTTGCCCTGATACAGCCGTCGGTCCGCCACGGCCACGAGCTCAGAGGCGTCCGACGCCTCGGTGGGGAAGGTCGTCACCCCTACCGTGACGGTGATTCGCTCGACTTTGAGGGATACTTCCGCAGCTGCACTCTCCGTCGCCACCTGGGTGCGAATCCGTTCAGCGAGTGACGCTGCCACTTCAAGGTCAGTATGCGGGAGAATGACCGCGAACTCCTCCCCGCCATAGCGGCAGACGGTGTCCGCCGCCCGCACGCTGCGGCTGAGGATGCCACTGAGGAGCGTCAATACCCGATCGCCTTCCTGGTGCCCATGGGCGTCGTTGATGTGCTTGAAACGGTCGACGTCGACCAGTAGCAGGCTCGTCGCGGCGTGGTAGCGTTTGGCTCGCTCCAACTCCCGCGGCAAGAGGCTGTCGAAGTACCCACGATTGAACACGCCAGTGAGTGGATCGCGGATCGAGAACTTGTGCAGATCGGCGACCTTCCGCCGGAGCTCGAGTTGCGATACGACTTGGCGCGACAGCGCCTCGAGCGCCTGTTGCTGTTTCGCAGTAAGGGTCCGTGGCTTGCGATCAATGACGCACAACGTGCCCAGCGCGTGACCGTCTGGTGTGATGAGCGGTGCGCCGGCGTAGAAGCGAATCTGCGGCTCGTCGGTCACCAGCGGATTGTCAGCGAACCGCTTGTCCTGCATGGCGTCCGGAACAATCAGGGTCTCTTGGCTCGCAACAGCGTGCGCGCAGAAGGCGACGTCTCGCGGAGTCTCCGCGACCTCGAGCCCGATCCGCGATTTGAACCACTGGCGTTCCGAGTCCACGAAGCTCACGAGCGCGATCGGCGCGTCACACATCTCCGACGCCAAGAGCGTGAGATCATCGTACGCCTGTTCGGGAGCGGTATCGAGAATGTCGTATTGCTCCAGCGTCTCGAGCCGGTCCGGCTCGTCCGGTGGAATGGGTGGCGTGACCTGTTCGGTTCGATCAGCAGGTTCGCGTCCCGACATCGCCTCTCCTTTGGAGTGCCCGCAGCCTGCGACGGCGGTGCGC